>JAOZOL010000213.1 GCA_029933295.1 Desulfobacterales bacterium
CATATTGAAACTTAACAGAAACGTTAAGTTTTTATGTTTGACAGGTGGTTTAAACAGGAGTATTGACTTACCATTCTTAAATCAATATATTTATTATGTTTGTAACTCAATTTTCTGACTTGATGCTATCTCTTGGTATACTAAGCAAAACTGGCAAGCCTATCGGGTTGCCGGTTGCCGGTTGCCGGTTACCGGTAACCGTAAACTGTAAACCGTAAACCCACTATGTTCACAGATAAAAATACTGATATTTCAATGATATAAGACAACACAGAAAGTTGAATTCAGAATATAAAGATTCAAGTTGTTTTTCAGCGCATACAAGTAAGGAGAAGTTTTTTTTAATGCCTGATCAAGCTGATCGATTTGAAGAAAATGTGCCGGGTAAATATTATGTTACAAAGGTCTGTATCGGCTGCGCCCTTTGTTCCGCAATCGCGCCGGATAATTTCATGGAAAACGCGGATGAAGAATTGGCCGTTGGAAACAGCTATGTATATAAGCAGCCGGAAAATGAGGCAGAAGCGTTATTGTGTGAAGAAGCAATGGAAGTTTGTCCTGCAGACGCTATTTGCAATAATGGGGATATGAGTCATTCATAGGAGGAGGAGGCCGTGAAGCAGATTGTCAGTATCAGTCAAGGAGAAAGTAAAGATGATTATGAATTTGTGGCGGAATTTTTAGGCCAGAAATTTAATATTAAACGTATCGGCACTGATGGCGATGCTGACGTTGCATCGGATTTGCTGGAAAAATGGGATACAGAAGCAGATGCCATCGGGCTAGGCGGGTTGAATTTTGAATATTCAATCGGTTCCAGCCGTTCCGTGGAAAAGCAGAAGAAAAGGGTCGAAAAGTTAAAGTCCAAGATCAAATCCCCTGTAACTACAGGTGAACTGTTAAGACGGGTGTCATTTGAGTGGGCAATCCGGCACTTGCAGTTTAAATTCGGGAATAACTATTTTAATTTAACCAAAGTGGGGTTTATATCCGGACTTCTTAACTACAATATCGCAAAAGTGATTTCCGAATATACGGACAATCTGACATTTATGGATCCCATTTATGAAAACGGGATTCCCAAATTTTTAAATTCGATCAAAGATCTGGAAATGTATGCCAAAGGGATACACGATGTCCTTGACTGGCTGCCCAGCAAACGTCTGGCATCATCCACCCTTCCGCTGAAAAAATGGAATGAATATATTGTTCGCAAAGCCATTCAAAAAGCGAATATTCTTGTGGTGCCGGCCCATAATTTTTATGAATATCTGAAAGATTGTTCCTTGGAAGAACTGGGTGGCAAAACGATTATAACGGCAACCGCGTATGATGATCGGATTCAGTTTTTGCAGGAGCGCGGCGTGGATGTGGTCATTGACTGCACACCTAAAATTCTGGAGCAGGTGGTGGGCTTTAATGTGCTGGAAGCAATGATCGCAGCTGCATTAGATAAGCCCCTTGATGAGATCACTGAAGACGATTTGCTTGAAGTTATCAGTGAACAGCGCATGGATGCCAGGGTGATTTATCCCCAGGGAGAGTTTCGACGGGTTAACCGGTTTGCGTTTGTTATTCATCCCCTTTCCCAGGAGCAGTTGAAAAAGGATCCTAATATTGAACTGGCCTCACGATATGCGCCCAGAGGGTTCATGGATGCGGTGGAGAAGATTATCGCCTATTCGCCGCCTTTTATTTATTCCAAAGTCACGGGGATTAAATCCCCCACCGGTGTGGAGGCGGAAGGATGGCTGATCACCGTGGGCGGCACCCCGAAGCAGATGCTGGCGCATAACGCGGAATTTACATATAAACGCTTGCTCCAGGCGGCGAAAATGGCCAAGCGGATGGGCGCCCAGATCATGGGCCTGGGTGCGTTTACAAAGGTTGTGGGCGATGCCGGAAAAACCGTCGCCAAACTGGCGGACATTCCCATTACCACCGGAAACAGCTACAGTGCTTCAGGCGCACTCTGGGCGGCCGCAGATGCGGTGAGACGCATGGGGCTGATCAAGGTGGAGAAAGGGAAAAAGTTAAAAGCAAAAACCATGGTTGTTGGGGCCACAGGCGCAATCGGGTCTGTCTGCTGTCGTCTTCTGGCCATGGCATTTACTGATTTATACATGATTGACATCCGGCATTCGAAGCTGCTGGCGTTAAAAGAATCGATTCTTGATGAGACGCCTGATACAAAAATTGAAATTTCAACCCGGTCGGACAAGTACTTAGAGGACATGGATGTCATCGTGACAGCAACATCCAGAGGCGGCGGAAAAAGCGTGATTGATATTATGAAGGTCAAACCGGGTTGTGTTATTACCGATGTTGCAAGACCTCTTGACTTGGGGAAGGAAGATGTTGCAAAACGTCCGGATGTGCTGGTAATCGAATCCGGTGAAATCCTTCTGCCCGGTGACAATGTTGAATTAAAAGATATCGGCCTGCCCCCGAGAGTGGCCTATGCGTGTCTTGCAGAGACCATTGTACTGGCCCTGGAAGGGCGGTATGAAATTTTTACCATTGGGCGTGAGATCGAATGGCAGAAGGTCAAGGAAATCTATAAGATGGGGATCAAGCACGGCATGAAACTGGCGGCCATATCCGGTGTGAACGGGGTCTTTTCGGATGCCGATATTGCGGAAGTGGCAAGTCGGGCTAAAGAAGCCCGACTGGAAAAAGGTCCGGTTAAGTTGAAGCGATCCGCCAGTTAAAGGGGATGATTTATGATTATCGGTTTTGTCCAGACAAAGGGGGGGACAGGAAAAAGCACGCTGGCCGTAAATATGGCTTTTTCCAGGTCAATGGGAAGAGAATTTGATTCCATTGCGCTTGTTGAACTCGATTCTCAGGGCACGTTAAAAAGTTGGTGGGAAGAACGTGAAGAGATGGGGTATGACCCCGGCAAGGTCTCATTTCATCATATTTCAAGTACCCAGAAAGAAGTGTTTCAGCAAGGCATTAAGTCGATTTCTGATTATAACGATTTAATGGTGATGGATATTCCCGGCGAGAGTACCGGTAAACTTCATACCCGATTTGCCTGTGCGTTCTGTGACCTGGTGATTATTCCCATGCGAATGTCGACCAATGATGAATCCGCTTTTATGAATAATCTGTATCCGATCATTAAAGAAGTGATCAGGGCGGTGCCCGAGAAAAAGGGGCAATTCTGTGTTCTTCCGGTATTTACGCATCCCCGGTTAAACAGCCGGAAGTGCTTTGATTATTTTGAGGATATTCTTCCGCCCCAGATTTTATGTTTACAGGCAGTGTATCCAACCCGATCGGTATATGAGAATTTTAACCGCAAAGGGTTGAACCTTAACGAATATGCAAAGCTGGTGGAATCGAATAAAAAGTTTAGCCAGCGGGTGGAAAGGGCCATAGAAGATATTGAAAAAATATCGAAAATCATCATAAAAACCGGGAAGGGGAATCATGACATCATCTAAACAACATGAAAAAAAGGTCGATCGCGCATTTGAAGTTGTTGACCGCCTGGAAAAAAACGAAAAAAAGAAATCCGCTTCAACAAAGTCACCCCAAAAAGATACGGTTAAAAGGCCGGGGGAGAGCCGTTCAGGACTTCAGATTCATTTTTCCTTAGACGCCTTGATTTCTGACAAAGATACCAGGATATCTAAAGCGAAAAATTTGCGTGCCGGGAAATCAAAGTTGCTGGATTTTAAGTTTACGGTCCCCTATATCTGGAATATTCCGGTTTTCGGCAAAACCGCTTTAAAGGTTGTTAAACGGTTTCAAACAGAAGGATCTTCAGAATCCATCCGCGATATTTTAGGCTCTTTGAAGCGAAAGAAGCCGCTGTAAATGCGCTTTGGAAGTTACGACTGTTTTACGGTGGTGCTGGATTCTTTTTTGCTGGATGGCGGTGCCATGTTCGGCGTGATACCGAAAAATCTGTGGGAAAAGAAAATCCCGGCAGATAAGGCAAACCGTATTCCCATGGCAGCCAGATCCCTGATTATCCGTGGGAACGGCCACACGATTTTGGTTGATACCGGGATCGGCGATAAGCTTTCCGATAAGTGGAAAGAAATTTACTGCATTAAAAAAACCGCTTCTTCAATGGACGCCCGTCTGGCACCGTATAATCTGGCCGCAGCCGACATTACCGATGTGATCATTACCCACCTGCATTTTGATCATACCGGTGGCTCAACGACCATTGCCAATGGAGAAATTGTTCCGACATTTCCCAACGCGACCTATTATATTCAAAAAGAACAATGGGCGCTTGCATGCCACCCTTCCATCAGGGACCGATCCAGTTATATCAAAGAAAATTATATGCCGCTTTTGGATGAGAATGTACTGCGTTTTGTGGAAGGATCGATTGAGAATTTTTTTGACGGCATTGACCTGATCGTAACACACGGCCATACCCGCGGGCAGCAGCATCTGTTGGTTAAAGGCGGGAAACAGTCCCTGTTTTTTTGTGCGGATTTGATTCCCACTTCCGTTCATGTTCCCATTGCCTGGCATATGGGGTATGATAACCATCCCATGGATATTATGAAGGAAAAGGAAGCGATCCTTTCACAAGCCATGGCGGAGAACTGGATTTTATGTTTTGAACATGATCCGGTTGTTGCGGCAGCGAGCGTTCGGGAGGAAAAAGGGCGGGTGGTGATTGATGAGGTTATTTC
>JAOZOL010000214.1:0-3191 GCA_029933295.1 Desulfobacterales bacterium
AGCGCCAATGGATCTTTTTTAAGTTTTGTGTTGGCTTCTTTTAACGCCTCTTCATTAGATATGACAGCCACGGATGACGGGGGGCGGTTTGGCCCGAAATAGGTTTTGGCAACCGCCAACACTTTTTTCCGGTTAAGTTCAAGAACACCCTGTTTAAAGGTTTTTCGCATGTCGTTGGTCAGTCCGGCAAGTTTTCTGTAAAAGTCCTTTCCGGCAGCGGCATTGGGCGTGTCCGGCCGGTCAATTTCAGCACATACCTGCAGGATGGCTTCTTTAATATCCTCATCAGTGTAATCTCCGGATAAAATGAAATCCTCAGCAGCATCGTAAGTGTTTAATGTATTGGCAATATGCGGGTCCCGGTAAGATCCGAAATGGAAAAGTCCGTTTTCAGGCTGATAGACCGCAAATCCACCGTATGCCCCTCCTTTTTCTCTGATTTCACGATGCAGAAACATGGAACGGAGAAGTTTACTGATTACCGCCAGTGCGGGGGCATCTTTGTGGGTTAACCGGTTTGTTTCAAACACGCTGGCAACAAAGGAAACCGCCGAAGCGGTGCTCCAGCCCTCTCTGAGGGTGGCCGTGGGAAAATTAATATCCGGTGATTTAAAACCAGTGTTTTTTCCTTTACCGAGATTTTTTTTCAGCACATTCATATAATTGCCTGCATGATTCAAATCGTTTTGTTCGCCAATCAGAGCAAAGCTCATATTATTTTCTTTTAACAGGGTTGTGCCGATCCGTTTTAAATCTCCGGCAATGGCGTTTAACCTGTTTTCCGTTAATTCTTGGGTGATTTCCTTTAGATTTTTTAATTGATGGATGCCGTGCCATTGTTCATTTAAAGCGCTGGCTGCTGAAAAATTTCTTGAAGCCAGAGAAACAGCGAACCGATGGCCGTTTGAGATCACTGAAGACTCCATGGTCGACCGGTATTCCAAAAGCAGGTGCTTTAACCGGTTGAGATCGGTAAAGTCAAAATCACATAACAGTTCATCAATTAATTCAAACATTTTTGACTGGTTTCGGGAAAGACATTTTGCCGAAAATGTCAGGACGGGCAGGCAGGTGCCCTCATCTGTTTTATCAAACCGTGTTCCGGCATTAATCGTCAATCCGATCCCTCCTGTATATAGATCAAGGAGTTGTGCAATCTCGGTGTAGCTGTGACGGGATGTTCCGGAACGAATTAACGCATTGCAGAAAAAAGGTACCATGGTTAAAAGTTCTGCCGGCAATGACTGAAGTCCAATGGCGGTTGTTATATAAAAAATGCCGGATGTCGGCTGCTCATAGCAGGCGGCAGCAAAGTTGTCATATCCGGCAGATTTGCTGACGGTCTGGATGCCGGCTTCGATATCTTCGATTTCAAGCGTCGGTAGGCATGACAGGTTTTCTTTTGTCTCCTGGAGCGCTGCTAAAGCCCGGGTATCTGCATTGATCGTTTCAATATCTGATGGCAAAAGATTTTTATGGATATGCGCCAGTTCCTCTCGTAGCCGTATTTTTTCATTTTCAGCCTTTAACGGGTCCGGCTTAAGAATCACGCGAACGCGATGGGGATTATTTAAAAAATATTTTTCAATTTGATTTTCAAGAAACGGGCCGTTATCAAGTTTTTTAAATAGTCGATCCATCAGCGCGTCGAATTTAAGAATGATTGCCGGGTCACCTCCGTGGAACCATTCTCCTGAAAAGCGAAGCAGAAGCTTAATGCCATAGGGGTAGGGCGTATTTGTCACTTCTTTGCGGTGAAATTCAATCTGGTGAATGGCTGAATCGACCAGCTTTTTATCAATACCGTTTTTAACCAGATCGGCAAGGGTTTTAAAAATAATTTTTTCAATTTCATCTGCAGATGCCAAGTCAACATCTTTTAGTCCGCAGGTGAACATTGTGTCTTTATTTTCCCCATCATACCCGGTTCCATCCGACAGGGTACTGCCAAGGCCTGAATCAATGAGCGCCTTGCGCAAAGGTGATCCCGAGTTGCCGATCAGCACCTGCTCCAAAATGATGAGTGTCAGGATTTCGAATGTATCCCGGATATCCGCAGTCAGCCATGCCAGACAAACCTGGTGTTTTTTGTCAGGATCATCATTTTCATCAAAAGGATAAGCATAGGTTGAGGTCTTTGGCGTATCCCAGCGGGGCTGGGACTCTACATCGGTATCGGTATGAATGCGGGTAAATTTGTTTAATACGTTTTTTTCAATAAATTTCAGTTGGGGTTCAATGGCCAGGTTGCCGTAAGTATAAAAAAACGCATTGCTCGGATGATAATGATGCTTATGAAATGCCACAAGCTGTTCGTATGTCAGTTTCGGAATTTGCTCCGGGTCGCCGCCGGAGTTAAAGCTGTATGTGGTATCCGGATACAGGGCGTTTAAAATCGAGCGTCCCATGATCTGGTCAGGGGAAGACATGGCACCTTTCATTTCATTATATACCACGCCTTTGTATGTGAGCTGGTTGTCAGCTTCAAATTCAAGCCTATGGCCTTCCTGCTTGAAGCTGAGCCGGTCGAGTTTTGGAAAAAAAGCGGAATCTAAATAAACCCCCATCAAATTATAATAATCCTTTTGGTTCTGGGTGGAAAATGGATACATGGTCCAGTCTGATGCGGTAAAGGCGTTCATGAACGTATTTAAACTTCTTTTGATCATGGAAAAAAACGGATCGCGAACAGGATACTGTTCTGACCCGCATAACACCGTATGCTCAAGAATGTGAGCAACACCTGTGGAATCTTTTGGGACTGTTTTAAAGGCAACGGAAAATGTGTTTTCGGAATCATTGCGACTGATATGAATGTGTTTTGCACCTGTGGGGGTATGCTCAAGTTCATAATAAAAAGCATTGATTTCCGGCAGCTCAATAATTTGTTGTATCTGATAATTTAAGATGCGGCCTCCTGCTTTAAGACCGGAATTGATTGTATCCATATGTTTATTCCTTTTTATTTTTTACGATGCCATCAGTATTTGTGATTTGTGTGATTTGTGTTTGCGGTTTATACCAGAAATTTATACCAATAGCTATCTAAAATTATTTGGCCATAAAGATGAAAGAATTAAAGATCTTATAATTATAAAAGGTCAAAAATGGACTTGACCCCTTGACTGCAAAGCAAAAAGCAAAGGGGGCACCATCCTTGAACCTTTTGCTGGGTTCATACAGCCACTGCA
>JAOZOL010000214.1:3291-4667 GCA_029933295.1 Desulfobacterales bacterium
AAAGCAAAGGGGGCACCATCCTTGAACCTTTTGCTGGGTTCATACAGCCACTGCATCCGGTCGTGAATTTTTGAGCGAGTCCTAAGCCTTATCTCCATTTCCTGTTTGTTTGTCAGTTCTCGTTGTTGTTTTCATATAATGATTTAAAGCCTCATGAAGAGTTTCCGCAGCCAGATAGGCGCAGTGTTCATTTTCTTCGGGGAGTCCGCCTAAGATTTCCAGGACATGGTCACCGGTAATTTTTATCAGCTCATCAGGAATTTTGCCGATGGCCATTTCCGCAGCATATGAACCACACACAACGCTGGATGCGCACCCATCGGTTTGAAATGAAGCTTTTGTGACCCGATCATTTTCAAATTTAAGGAAAATCTCCATGGTGTCGCCGCATGTTCCTTTTATTTTAGCGTGGCTGTCGCAATCTTTTAAGTCTCCCATGTAAAGTGGTTCACGCCACCGGTTAAATACCTTTTCACCAAAATCCTTTTTTGCCGCTTCATAAATGTCATTTTGGAGCTGATCGACAAAATTATCGAAATTATCTGCCATAATTGCTGGTCCCTTTGTTATTCCCTGAATTTTGCACGAGTGGAGGCTTCCATATGCAAGGCCTTTAACGGCCCATCCCCCGGCCTCCGCCTTTTCCTCCGCCCTGGCCGCCTCCCATACCTCTGCCGCCACCGCCCATGCCTTTTCCACCTCCACCTCCCATACATCTGCCACCACCGCCGCCCATCCCCCGGCCTCCGCCACAACCTCGGCCTTGACCCATGCGACTTGTTCTGCTGCCAAATGCATTTGACTGCTGAAAATTTGGGGTGTTACTTGTCTGATTCGGGGAAATGTCCTGATTTTGTTGCTGGTTATTTGTATAACTGCCGGATTTAAAGGCGTTTATGACATCTTTGACCATTCCAGAACACCCGGTAATGACTTCAATCCCGGTTGCTGAAAATGTATTAGATGCATTGGGGCCACAGCTACCGGTGAGGACGGTCTGTACACCTTTTTCCGCCATCATTTGGGCGGACTGGATGCCGGCACCGCCGCTTAATGCTATATTGGGATTTTCAATGGCCGTAAAATCCGGGCTTTCCGTTTCCGCAATGATAAAAAACGAACACCGTCCAAACCTCGGGTCAACAGCCGCCTCCAAAGTGGGGCCTGTTGCACTGACTGCTATCTTCATTTAAATTACCTCTTTTTTTTAATATTAAAATTATTATAAACTGTAATTTTATTATGCGAAAAATGAGCGCTGTCATCAGCCGCATGTTGTTATGGGTTTATGCTCACAAGCAAAGTAAGCATGGGCTTGCGGGGTGTCAAGAATTTTTTGAACATACGTATAAATTTGTACCTGAATTTTGCACGAG
>JAOZOL010000676.1 GCA_029933295.1 Desulfobacterales bacterium
CGGTTATGTGATTGCCGGTATTAAGACGGTCAGTGACACCCGATGCGGCGATACCATTACGTTGAAAAAAAATCCCTGCGATACTCCATTGCCGGGGTTTAAAGAAACAAAGCCTGTCGTGTTTTCATCAATTTATCCTGTTTCCACCGATGATTACCCGGAACTGGTTATTGCCATGGAAAAATTAAAGCTCAATGATGCGTCACTGGTGTACCAGAAGGATTCCTCGGCAGCCCTTGGTTTTGGATTCAGGTGCGGTTTTTTAGGACTTTTACATTTGGAGGTGGCTCAGGAACGGCTGGAACGCGAATATGGACTTTCTTTGATTATTACCGCACCTTCGGTTGAATACCAGCTGGAAATGAACGACGGATCAACCTTGATGATTGACAACCCCGCCCTTTATCCGGATCCCACCCGAATCGCGAACACAAAAGAGCCCTATATACGTGCATCAATCATAATTCCTGATCGATATATGGGGCCGGTGATGAATATATGCCTGGAGCGGCGGGGCATCAATACGGATTATCAATATTTTTCCAGCAACCGTATGGAAATGATTTTTGAGCTGCCGCTGGCTGAGGTGGTATATGATTTTTATGATAAACTAAAGACTGTGACCCAGGGATATGGATCTTTTGACTATGAAATGCTTGATTTGCGGGATTCCGATCTGGTCAGGGTGGATATCCTTGTGAACGGAGATCGCGTTGATGCTCTTTCCCAGCTAGTTCACAAGAGTAAATCAGTTGAGCGAGCGAAATTTGCCTGTGAAAAATTAAGAGATGAGATCCCGCGGCAGATGTTTAAGATTGCACTTCAGGGGGCCATTGGATCTAATATTATCGCCCGCAAGACCATCTCCGCATATCGTAAGGATGTCACGGCAAAATGTTATGGCGGGGATATTTCCAGAAAACGGAAATTGCTTGAAAAACAGAAAAAAGGCAAGAAACGAATGAAAATGGTGGGGGAGGTTATGATTCCGCAGTCTGCGTTTCTCGCTGTTTTAAAAAGCAAGGATTAACGGGCTCGTAAAAAATTATTGTATACCGTCCACGGTATTTTTGCAAAAATTAACGCTTTTCAAAATTATATTTGATTTTGAAATGGCAATGACAATTTTTTCCAGACTGTTTCTCATTTTTAATGGCGTTAATTTTTCAGATGTCCCAGACAGCAGGAA
>JAOZOL010000677.1 GCA_029933295.1 Desulfobacterales bacterium
CTTAAATTTTCACTTTTCACTATCTATCGCGTTTCTCACACTTGTTGCCAGCTCTTTTTTGGAGAACGGTTTCTGGATAAAATTCGCCCCCTTGTTCAGGATGCCGCGACGGGCAATAATATCGGCCGTATATCCGGACATGAACATTTGTTTTAAATCCGGGTAAAGGGATTGCAGTTGCTGTACCAGTTCATGCCCGTTCATTTCAGGCATGATCACGTCGGTAACAAGCAGATCAATCTTGCCGGCGTGTGCCGCAGCCAAGCCCATGGCCGCTTTCGTTGTGTTGGCGGTCAACACGGTGTAGCCCAGCCCGACAAGAATTTTTTCGGCAAGGTTTAATACTGGAAGATCATCTTCCACCACCAGGATTGTCTCGCCATGGCCTTGCGGGATTTGGACCGTGCTTTTGTCATGACTCCCGGCAGCTTTGCCCTCATGCCGGGGCAGGTAAACCCTGATGGTCGTTCCTTTACCCGGTTCGCTGTAGACGTTGATAAATCCGTTGTTCTGCTTTATGATGCCGTAGACCGTGGACATCCCCAGGCCGGTGCCTTTACCCACCTCCTTTGTGGTGAAAAACGGCTCGAAAATATTGTCCAACGTTTCCTTGTCCATGCCGCAGCCGTTGTCGCTTACAGCCAGCATGACAAACTCACCGGGAACAAAGCCTGCGTGGTCAATGCAAAAGTCCTCGTCAAGGGTAGCGTTTTGGGTTTCAATGGTGACCTTTCCCACACCGTCAATGGCGTCCCGGGCGTTGACGCACAGGTTGGCCAGAATCTGGTCGATCTGGGAGGGGTCCATATTGACAGGCCACAGACCCGCGCCTGGCGACCAGGTCAGATCAATGTCCTCGCCGATAAGGCGCCGGAGCATCTTGAGCGTCCCTTCCACGTTCTCGTTTAAGTCAAGCACCGTGGGAGCGATAGTTTGCTTTCGGGCAAAGGCCAGCAGTTGCCGGGTAATGTTTTCTGCCCGTTTTGCGGCATTGAGAATTTCTTCGAGATCATCATGCAGCGGCCCGGACGGATCCGCATCATCTATGGCCATTTCAGTAAAACCGATGATCACGGAAAGCGCATTGTTGTAATCATGAGCCACCCCGCCGGCCAGGCGGCCCACGGATTCCATTTTCTGGGCCTGCTGGAGTTGGGCTTCGAGTTTTTTGCGGTCGGTGACATCTCT
>JAOZOL010000215.1 GCA_029933295.1 Desulfobacterales bacterium
CCGACCTGTCTGCGTAACCACTTGATGCTGTTTGAAATGAAAGAAGGCCGTGGTCCGATCATGATGGATACCGTGACCGCCCTTGCAACACTCGGCGAAACCATGGATAAAAAAGAACTCAAGCATCTGGAATCAGAAGCATGGGAAGATTTTCTTGACATGACCTGCGGCCAGGCCAATCTGTGGTGTGCCCAGGATTGTGAACCTGAAAAGAAGAATTCCGAAGTTATGCCCACTGAACCCTACCTGCTTGGATCTCATTCCGGTTGCTGCGGTATCTGGACTTCCGGGCCGGATTTTGACTGGGTCCCGGATGAATACAAAATCAAACACAACGGCAAGGTCTACAACAGGATGACCACAATCGCCGGTCTGTTCACCGCTGGTGACGGCGTGGCATGCTCCGGTCATAAGTTCTCTTCCGGGTCCCATGCGGAAGGACGAATGGCTGCCAAGGAAATGGCAAAATTTGCCCGTGACAACGCAGATTTTACTCCTACCCTCAAAGAAACCAAGGAAGAACTGGTTGACCTGGTTTACAAGCCGGTCAGAACCTACCTTGATAACTGTGAATACACCACTGCGGTTGACATCAACCCGAATTACCTCAAACCCAATGGAATGATGTATCGGATGATGAAGGCAACCCATGAGTATGGTGCGGGAACTGCAACATTCTATCAGACCACAAGCAAGAATCTTGAGATTGTTCTTGACCTGCTTGAAGTTATGCGCGCAGATTGCGAAAAACTGGCTGCCGCTGACCTTCATGAACTCATGAGAGCTTGGGAGATTTATCACAGACTGTATACTGTTGAAGCGCATCTGCGTCACATCCAGTACAGAAAAGAAACCCGTTATCCGGGTTTCTACTATCAGGCAGACCATCCAGGCCAGGATGATGAAAACTGGTTTTGCTTCGTGAATTCTACTTATGACAAGGCCACCAATGAATGGAACCTGAAAAAAGTGGAATACACCAAGATCATACCTGACTAACCCCCAGCGACGGAGACTAAGTCGTTAATTATACCTCCAGGTGCATTTGCACCTGGGGGTTTTTATTTAGAAATATTAAATGCACGGAGGGATAGCATGAGCAAAGACAAAGCAGCTCCTTTCAGCGGAAGCATTATGGTGGTCGGAGGGGGGATCAGTGGATTAACCACAGCTCTCGAAGCCGCCGAAGTGGGGTATGAAGTGTTCATCGTTGAGAAGAATCCTTATCTGGGAGGAAGAGTCGCACAACTGAATCAATATTTTCCAAAGCTGTGTCCTCCCACCTGTGGTCTGGAAATTAACTTCAGACGGATTAAGGATAATCCGAACATAAAATTTTTTACCCTGGCTGAAGTTGAAAGAGTGAGTGGAAGTCCCGGCAATTATGATGTGGCGGTCAAGTTGAATCCTCGGTATGTTAATGAAAACTGTACGGGCTGTGGCGATTGTGCGGATGCCTGCCAGGCGGAACTGCCCAATGAGTTTAATTTTGGAATGGATAAAACAAAAGGCGCCTATCTGCCGTTTGAGATGGCGTTTCCTGCGCGATACGTCATTTCTCCCCAGATTATCGGGACTGAAGATGCCAAACGGTGTCAGCAGGCATGCAAATATGATGCCGTTGATCTTGAAATGAAAGCCAAGACCATTAATTTAAAGGTCGGCGCCATTGTCTGGGCAACCGGCTGGGAACCCTATGATGCGGCCAGGATAGATAATTTAGGCTATGGCCGGTATCCGAATATCATTACTAATATGATGCTTGAGCGACTGGCCTCGCCAAACGGACCCACCAAGGGGAAAATTCTTCGCCCATCGGATGATAAGGCACCCGAAAGTGTGGCATTTGTTCAATGTGCAGGTTCCAGGGATGAAAATCATCTGCCATATTGCTCCTATATCTGCTGCATGGCATCACTAAAACATGCAACATATATCCGGGAGAGGTATCCGGAAACCAAAATTTATATTTTCTACATTGATCTGCGTACACCGGGGTATCGGTACGAAAAATTTTATAAAAAGATCAAGGAAGATGAGAATGTATTTTTCATCAAAGGAAAAGTCGCCGAAGTTGAACAGGCGGCGGATAACCATCAAATTACCGTGGTTGCTGAAAATGCCGTAACCGGAGAAAAAATTCGCAAAACAGTTGATTTGGTCGTGCTTGCCACCGGGATGCAGCCCACAACCGCTAATGCAAAATTGCCCGCTGATGAGTTGAAATACACGGAAGACGGATTTATTATTAATGATTTTGAACAAGGCGGGATGTTTGCTGCAGGTTGCGCCAATAAGCCGGCTGATGTGGTATCGTCAAATCAGAATGCGACCGGTATGGCCTTAAAGGCGATTCAAACCCTGGTGAGGAGATAGGAGGAAACCATGGATAAAAAATATGGTGTATATATCTGCACAGGTTGCGGCATCGGTGATGCCATTGATATAAAGAGTCTTAGCGACGTTGCTGAAGAAGAAGGCATTTCCTGCCAAACTCATCCGTTTTTGTGCAGCAAGGAAGGTGTTGAACTTCTCAAAAAGGATATCAAAGAAAAAGGGACAAACACGCTGGTGCTGGCAGCATGTTCCCGCCGCGTCAATTATGATGTTTTTCGGTTTGAGGGATGCATAGTTGATCGGGTAAATATCAGAGAAGGTGTGGTCTGGTCACATCCGCGATCTGAATTCCCGGCTTTGACGGAAGAGGAAAAAAAAGACGAAGATAAATTCGATCGTGTTCAGATGATGGCGGAAGATTATCTGCGCATGGGCATGGCCAGAGTCGAAAAAGTGGACCTGCCGGAACCCTATAAGCTTGAAAATTTTTCTAAAAAAATACTGGTGCTCGGCGGCGGTGTGACCGGCATGTCGGCTGCACTTGACGTGGCAAAGGCCGGTTATGAAGTCACTATTGTGGAAAAACAGGCCCGGTTGGGGGGAAGAGTGGCTGGCTGGCGTCAGCAGTTGCCGGTCAATCCGCCTTATGAGAATCTGATTCCAACAGTGGTGGCTGATAAAATTGCGGCCGTTGAAGCAGACAATAAGATTACTGTTAAAACGGAAACGGAAGTCGCCCGTATTGCCGGAGAACCAGGTGATTTTACGGTGACATTTAAAAAACCCGGTGAAAAGATTGAATTTGATGTGCCGTTTCCTCTGCCGGATGACATGAAAGTGGATGAAAAGGGCAAAGAACTGGATGCCGAAGCCTTACATGCCAAATATCTGGAATACAACGAAGGCAGGCAGGATATTTTACAGATGGACCCGAACGGGGAAAAGTTCGGTGCCGTAGTCCTGGCTGCCGGATGGCGGCCGTATCAGCCCGAAGAAGGGGAATTTGAAAACCTCGGGCTTGGGCAAATTCCGGACGTGGTCACCAACTATGAGTTTGAGGAAATTGCGGCAAAAGGCAAGATCGTTCGGCCGTCCGACGGCAAGGAAGCCAGGTCGGTGGTATTTATCCAGAGCCCGGGCAGGGGGGATGATTCCGACTTTGCCTATACCGGATCGGTCACCAGTCTGGTTGCCTTAAAACAGGCAAAATATGTGTGTGATGATTATGATGACGGAAAAGCCTATGTGTTTTATCAGCATATGCGGACACCCGGGCTGTCTGAAAATTTTTACAAGAGCATTCAGCAGACACTCGGTATTTTTCTGACCAAAGGTGAGGTGACCGGTGTTTCCAAAAACGGAGGCAGGCTGGCAATTGAAGCCAGCGATACCCTTTTGGGCGAAAGTATCCAGGTGAATGCTGACATGGTGGTTCTGGCCACCGGCATGGTACCTGTTACCGTTGATGATCCGGTTGTTAACCTGGCCTATCGTCAGGGGCCCGGGTTCCGGGACAATGATTTATTTGACGGATATGCAGATTCAAACTTTGTCTGTTTTCCATATGAGACCCAGCGGACCGGAGTCTATGCGGCGGGTGCCATACGCAGGGCCATGACAATTGATGAGTCCGTAGAAGATGCCTCCGGCGCAGCGTTAAAAGCCATTCAGTGCATAGAATCAGCCAATCGCGGTGTTTCGGTTCATCCCCGATCAGGAGATATGACATTTCCGGACTTTTTTTTCCAGAGATGCACCCAGTGCAAACGGTGTACTGAAGAGTGTCCGTTCGGGGCCCTGGATGATGATGAGAAAGGTACCCCGAAACTGAATCCCACTCGGTGCCGCCGCTGTGGAACCTGTATGGGCGCATGCCCGGAACGGATTATCGGGTTTGCCGATTATAATATTGACAGTATCGGCTCCATGATAAAAGCGGTTCAGGTACCGTCTGAAGATGATTATGATGAGCCGCCGTTTCGGATTCTCGGCCTGGTTTGTGAAAATGATGCCTATCCGGCCTTGGATATTGCCGGTTTGAACAAATTGTCATATTCAGCCGATGTACGTCTGATTCCGGTTCGATGTCTGGGTTCTGTGAATGTTATATGGATCAAGGACGCCCTGGCCCAGGGTATGGACGGAGTATTTCTGCTGGGCTGTAAGCATGGGGATGATTATCAGTGTCATTTTGTTAAAGGCAGTGAACTGGCGGATATCCGGATGAAGAAAATCGGTGAAGCATTGTCGAGCTTAGCGCTTGAGGAAGAGCGGGTTGCGCAGTTTGAAGTGGCCATTGATGATTATGACAAGCT
>JAOZOL010000216.1 GCA_029933295.1 Desulfobacterales bacterium
AAGTTCGTATGCAAGGCGCGCAAGCCGGGAAAGGGCGAGGCGTACTTTTCGTACGTTGAGCCCTTTTCCGGTGAAGCGCAACGCAGCAGACGGACTTTTTAAGAGCCCATCAAGAGTAAAATCGTTCCTTCTCACTATATATACACCCGCAATATTGCTGCCGGTACATCTCAAGCTGCTTTGATGCCTCAATACCTTCCTTCCAGCCTTTCCTGAAATCCGCATAATAAAACGGGACACCTATGGCTTTTCCCACGGATTCGCCGATGGATTTGATCATTTCATGGTTCTGGAATTTGCTGTAAAGCAGGGTGGTGGTAAAAAAATCAAATTTTCCATGTTTTGCAATGTGAGCGGTTGATAAAAGGCGATCATGGTAGCATACACGGCAACGATTTTTTTCCCGAAAGATCATTTTCTGTAAAAACCCTTCAAGATCATATCCTTTTTGGTATATGACCGGAAGATCAATCTGTGCGGCATAGGTTTCAAGGGTTTGTTGCCGTTTTAAACACTCAGAATAGGGGTGGATATTGTTCCGATAAAAAAAACCCATAACTTCAAACTGATCATCCGAAAGGATTTTTACGGGATATATACAACAGGGAGCACAGCAAATGTGAAGCAGTATTTTCATGCTCTTTCCCCGAAAATGGCGGTACCTATTCGGACAAGGGTTGAACCTTCGCAAACTGCCGCCTCAAAATCTCCGGTCATGCCCATGGAAAGTTCATTCATTTCGACGTTGGGAATGTTTTGGGAGATAATTTTATCTTTAAGTTGAACAAGCCCTTTAAAATATGGCCTCACCTTTTCGGGTGAATTAAAATAGGGGGGCATGGTCATCAGGCCTTTAACGGAAAGGTTTTCAAGCCGGCTGATTTCTCTTATCAAAGAAATAGCGTTTTCAACGGTTACACCCGACTTGGTCGATTCCATGGAAATATTTACCTGAACCAGAATTTTTTGGTTTTTATTAATTTTTTTTGCCTGCTTATTAATCTCTTTGGCAAGTTTTATGCTGTCCACGGAATGAATTAAATCAAAATACCTGACAGCGTATTTGGCTTTGTTTGATTGAAGATGGCCGATAAAGTGCCATGAAACAGAATCATCAGCAATGGATTGAATTTTATCGATGGCTTCCTGGATATAATTTTCGCCAAAAATATGAAGCCCGGCGGTAATGGCGGATTTGACACCATCGGCTGAAACCGTTTTGCTGGCCGCCACCAGGTGAACTGATTCCGGATTTCTGCCGCACGACTTCGCTGCTTCGTTAATCCGGTGTTTGATTTTTTTGATTTTTTCTTTTATCATATGCTTGATCCTGCTGATACTTTTTTCCTCGTTGTTTTTGTTTTTCTCGCCACTTCTCAATAAGGCGTTTTTGTCGGGTTACGCCCGGCACTCAAGATATGCCAATGCCGTACTGTTTTCTGGTAATAACACTTTCCTGATATAAATGATCAATGACTTCGCATACCGGCAAACCCACGACATTGGTATAAGAGCCGTTGATGGATTTAATCATGAATGAGCCAAGTCCTTGAATGGCATACCCGCCGGCTTTATCATATGGCTCTGTTGTATGAACGTACCAATCCATTTCTTCGTGGGTAAGCGTTTTGAATGTAACGCTTGATGTTACCACATCGGAAAAAAAATGGGATTTTTTTTCACACATAATGGCATATCCGGTTAATACAAGGTGGATATTTCCACTTAACAGGTTTAACATGTGCCGGGCATCAGCAATGGATTTTGGTTTTTCAAGAATTGTTTTGTTGATCAGAACAATGGAATCCGCACCGATGATCCAGCAGTCCGGATATTTTTTCGCCACATCCGCAGCCTTGGCGTTTGCCAGTATTTTGACATGATTTTCAGGGTCGGATTCGCGGAAATCTTCTTCGTTAATCCGGCTTGGAATAATGGTAAATTGAAGCCCCGCATTTTCAAGAAGAAGCTTGCGCCGCGGAGAGTGTGAGGCAAGTATGATTTGTGAATTTTGATTTATGATTTTCATAATTTTTTATAAAATGTTTCCATATCATAAAGCATATTATATTTAAATTATTATTTGAAAAAACAGCATGAAAAATCACGGCGAAGTTTGCTTGACAATCAAAAAAATAATCGATACAAGAGCAGTCACATTTCAAATTATGCCTGGGTGGCGGAATTGGTAGACGCAAGGGACTTAAAATCCCTTGGGGCTTGTCCCCGTGGGAGTTCGATTCTCCCCCTAGGCACCAATAAAATCAATTAAAAAAGGCGATCAATACTTTGACCGCCTTTTTTAATTTTGTGATTTGTCCCACTTCTGTCCATTAAAAAAACAAAGAATCCACCCCTTTCATGGTTGATTCTTTGTTTCTCAGTCCCTTTAGAACTTTTATTTCAGGCCTGTTGAGTACACCAGGCTGAAGAGTTTGGCAGGCGGGA
Source organism: Desulfobacterales bacterium (assembly GCA_029933295.1). Classification (GTDB taxonomy): domain Bacteria; phylum Desulfobacterota; class Desulfobacteria; order Desulfobacterales; family Desulfosalsimonadaceae; genus JAOZOL01. Next base: position 2,449 of record JAOZOL010000216.1, read on the forward strand.
GTAAGGGACCTTAAAATGACTTTCTGTTTTTTATGAAATGAATTTGTTTCTCGATTTTTTCTAAGAGTTGCTTATGCTCTATTGGTTTTGTGATATAATCATTCATGCCGGCTTCTAAACATTTTTCTTTATCACCTTTCATTGCACGGGCGGTCATTGCAATAATCGGCACTTTATAATTTTGGACTTTTGTCTTTTTAGACCGGATCAGTCTAGATGCAGCCAATCCGTCTATTTCCGGCATCTGAACGTCCATTAACACCATATCGTAATGCGATAGTTCCAGGGCTTTAATGGCTTCCCTGCCATTGGCAACGGCGTCGGCATGCAATCCAAACTTTTCCAGCAGGCGCAGGGCCAGCTTTTGATTGACAATGTTATCTTCGGCAATCAAAATTCTGATTCTTCGTTTTTTGGCCTCGCTTAAGGTATACTGGGTGATCATCTTCGTCTTTTCGGTTCCATGAAAAGACATATTTTGATTCCCCAGTACTGATAGAATACAATCATATAAGTTGTGATATTTAATAGGTTTGGTGAGGTATGCGGAAAATCCGATCGATTTTAATCGTTTCACATCACCCTTTTGACTAAATGATGTGAGCATGATTAGCCGGGTGTCTTTTAAATCAGGATCTGCCTTAATGGCTTTTCCAATATCTTCCCCGCTTAACACCGGCATCATATAATCGAGTAACACCAGATCATAAGGCTTCCCCTCTTCGACGGCCTGTTTCATATTTTTTAAAGTATTTTCTGAATTTTGGATTGCATCGAAACTGCACTTCCACGAAGACAGGTAAGCTTTTAATATATCAAGGTTGGATTTATTATCATCAACAGCCAGGATACGCCTGGTCTGGATGTCAATTGGTGCTGTCAACGGCTCCGGCTGGACATCCTGTTGCTTTTCAAACACCGCGGTGAACCAGAAGGTAGATCCTTGATGTTCTTTGCTTTGAACACCGATTTTACCTCCTAGCATTTCCACCAGTTGCTTGGATATGGCCAGCCCGAGGCCGGTTCCGCCATATCTCCTTGTTGTGGAACCATCCACCTGACTGAATGATTCAAAAAGCCCTCCAAGACTCTCTTTTGAGATTCCGATACCCGTATCTATCACGTTAAACCTTATCGTTGCCTGGTCTTTGGTTTCGTCGACCAAAAATATTTCCACGATGATTTCACCTGTATGGGTGAATTTAATCGCGTTGCTGCAAAGGTTGAGCAACACCTGCCGGAGACGGCCGGGATCTCCCTTTAATAATGAAGGTACGTCATGATGGACATGACAGGCAAGCTCCAGTTCTTTCTGATGCGCCCGCAAAGCCAGCAAATCCGCTAAATCTTCCATTGTGGTACGCAGATCAAAGTCGAGTATTTCAAATTCGAGTTTACCTGCTTCTATTTTTGAAAAATCAAGAATATCATTTAAAAGGGATAACAAAAGATTGGCACTGCTCAAAACCGTATCCATATATTCCTGTTGTTCATTATTCAAATCCGTGTCTGCCATCAAACCGGCCATTCCGAGAATTGCGTTCATGGGAGTACGGATTTCATGGCTCATATTTGCCAGAAATTCACTTTTAGCAATATTTGAAGCATCTGCTGCAATTTTTGCTTTTTCCAGGGATTTTCTTGAGGAAATGAGTTTTCGGGTCATCGTGTATGAAAAGGCACTGAGAGTGCAAAAATATACTGTAAGGAGGATAATACACAGCACTGCCGTGACCCAGTTTCCTATCGGGAAAAATTGAAATCCTTCAATGAGCAGGGTGCTTAAAATTCCGGTCACATATAGAATAAATCCGGAAAAAAGCAGGCGAATTCCGCCGATACGAATGCAATTTGAAATCAACACATTGGTAAATGTCAGGGTCACCAGGATTTGAAAATGGGCGATGGGGATAAAAAATCCAAAAAAAAATGCATCGATATGCATATTGCGAATTTCGGCCCGCTTGGATTGGGTGCTGTTTTTGGAAAAATAATAAGCAAGATGCGGCCAGACCAGACAGAATCCGGCAAAGAACCATATGTAAAACGAAACAGCTCGCCCGTATACAGAGGAGACGATGATGCAAAACATGAAAAATCCGCAAATGATCCGCGGTATATAATTCATTTTAACTATAGGATGATTTGGCGCAGAAGCTGTTTTTTTCATTTGCTGAAAAATGCTCACATGGAGTTTACATTT
>JAOZOL010000027.1:0-7637 GCA_029933295.1 Desulfobacterales bacterium
AGGATATATGACATAGGCGGTATATGGAAAAATTTCCATATACCGCCTATACTCACTATAAAATTTATTCACATAATTGTACTATTTCCCGGCCATCTATTTTCCGGCCATCATGGCCTCGATATCTTCGGCAACCGAACCGATGGGTTTGATATCAAAATTTTCCACCAAAACATTAAGAACTGTCGGGGATACAAACGCCGGCAGTGTCGGCCCAAGGCGAATTCCCTTAACTCCCAGGTGAAGCAGCGCCAGAAGAACCGCAACCGCTTTCTGCTCATACCAGGCAATGTCATAAGAAATCGGCAGGTCATTGATATCATCAAGGCCAAACACTTCTTTGAGCTTTAAAGCAATGACCACAAGAGAATAGCTGTCATTGCACTGGCCTGCGTCAAGCACCCGGGGAATTCCGCCGATATCGCCAAGATCAAGCTTATTATAGCGGTATTTCGCACACCCGGCGGTTAAAATGACCGCATCTTTTGGCAAATTTTCAGCCACTTCGGTATAATAACTTCTGGATTTTTGACGGCCGTCACATCCGGCCATCACCACAAACCGTTTGATCGCCCCTGACTTGACTGCATCCACCACCTTGTCGGCCAATGCTAAAACCTGATTTCTGGCAAACCCGGCGACGATCTTTCCGGTTTCAATCTCAGTTGGCGGTGGGCATGTTTTGGCCAGTTCGATAACCTTTGAAAAATCCTTGGCCCCGCCCTCTTCCCGATCCGGGATATGAACCACACCCGGATATCCGGTCATGCCCGTGGTAAATATTCTGTTCTGGTAGTTCCCTTTTTTTATGGGGATAATACAGTTCGTAGTCATAACGATGGGACCGTTAAAAGACTCAAACTCCTTGTTCTGGTGTAGCCAGGCATTGCCGTAATTCCCAAAAAAATGACCATACTTTTTAAACGCCGGATAGGAATTTGCCGGAAGCATTTCACCATGGGTATACACATCCACACCGGTGCCCTCGGTCTGCTTGAGCAGCTCTTCCATATCTTTTAAGTCATGACCGCTGATCAAAATTCCGGGATTGCTGCCAACCCCGATATTAACTTCCGTAATTTCAGGATGACCATAAGCAGTGGTATTGGCTTCATCTAACGCAGCCATGGTTGTTACAGCAACTTCTCCGGCCTTTAAAACAAGCCCGACCATTTCATCCACGGACAGATCTTTGGTGGTGGAAGCAAGAGCCTCCATGATAAAATCATAAATCTCATCTTTTTCAACGCCAAGAATGGCGGCATGATCCGCATACGCGGCGATTCCTTTCAAACCAATAATCAAAAGCTCCCTTAACGATCGAACATCTTCATTTTCCGTGGCAAGGATTCCGACCGATTTTGCTTTTTCTTCAAATTCGGACCGATCATCTGAAAACCAGGTGGCACTATGATGTAATTCTTCAGCAAAATCGGTACCGTTTTTTTCCTTATAAACCGCCAGAAATTTTTCTTTAAGCGCATCCCTGCGTTTTAACGCCTCTTTGATAAGCGCAATAAACCGGTCATTATCCCAATTGGCATTGGTGATGGTTGTAAAAAGCGCCTGTGCCGCAAACAAACCATTTTCCTTGTTTGAAATACCCAGTTCGCCGGCCTTTTCACCGTAAACAGCCAGTCCCCTTAATGCATAGATTAAAAGATCCTGAAGATTTGCAGTATCTTCGGGTTTTCCACAAACACCTTTTATGGTGCAGCCGGTGTTTTTCGCTGTTTCCTGACATTGAAAACAAAACATAATTTTTCCTCCTTTTGATTAAACAGTATTTGAGCACCCGTCGGGGGACTCTTCATCGGTATTAATTATGACATTAAACTGTTTTTGATTCTGTTTCCTTGACTTAGGTCAAGCTTGTCATTTTTTAGAAAAAAAATTAATGCCCCCTGTTTTAACGGATAAAACAGGGGGCATCGGGATTCAAATAAATATGAAACTATTTTTTCTTACCGAATATTTCCGCCGGTTTGGTGGTATCTCCGGTCGCATTGGGATAATCCGGGGCCTTAAAGTCTTTTTTGTTATGTTCGATGAGTTCGCGGCCCTCTTTCATAAACAGATTATATTGTTTCTTGCATTCATAAAACCCATGCCACCAGGCATAATCCGGGGCCATCATAGCTGTTCCCATCCGGGCCCGACGACCTTCATAATGCCAGAGCTCATAATATTCGAGTTCTAAGGGTTCATCAAAAAATCGGGTTTTATCCAGAAGCCCTTTTGCATATAAATCATCCAGCATTTTCTTGGCAGGTGCAAAATAAACGGTATTATATTCCTCAACCACCTGATCTGTTTTCCGGTAATGGTCATCCACCCATTTTTGTCCATGACACTGCGTGCAGACCTCTTTCATTTTATTTCTTTCCACTTCCCAGTTTGTTTGGGCGGGAAAGGGTTTAAAATCTTCAGGCCGGACTGTCTTTGGGGCCTGGAGTTCCCATGACAGGCGCTCGGTGACATCGTGGGAGGTTCTGACCGTCCCCGCGCCGGACATATGACAGGAAGCGCATGTGGGACCGCGGAAGTCCGTTCCCGGAGACCATGTTCCCGGCGCCGCAGTCCAGTTGTACTCATCTCCAAATGCCGAGTAAATAGCGCCATGCTTGGATTCCGTATATATTTCAATCTGGGGATGGTCCGGCCCCAAATGGCACTGTCCGCAGGCTTCCGGTTTTCGGGCTTCCATAAGTGAAAACCGATGCCGTGTGTGACAACTGGAGCAGCTTCCCAGGCTGCCGTCCATGTTTACACGCCCGACCCCGACATTGGGCCACGAATCGGAGGTCAGCTCTCCGTCTTTGGTCTTTAATATGGTGCCATGACACTGATAACAACCGGCCCTTCTTTCCGTGTCACTGTTCATGCCGTCATTCAACCAGGGATCAATCTTCCATATTAATTCCAACGTATTGGCATGCTTACTTTTTGCATACTGTTTGGCTTCATCCGGATGACACCGGGAACAGTCCTTGGGCGTCACGACACCGGTCACAGGCACCCGGTATTCCGGACGGCCGTATTTTGAATCCGACTTTTCATACTGTTTATAATGTGATTTGCTGACATCCGGATCAAATTCTTCGGCCAGATGACAATCTATACAGGTAATATTCGCATTGGCATGCCGGCTGTTGGCCCAGTCTGCGAATATGCCGGGGTGCTCCTTTTTATGGCATTGAATGCAGGCGATCCCGGCTTCCGGGATACTCCGTTCAATCCGGAATTCCTTTTCTTTTGCCATGGATTCCTGCAATTCACAAAATCCCGAAGTAGCTGCCACAAGGCCAAATAACCCTGCAAGCCATAACACCAGCATCAATTTCTTCATGCCCGCCTCCCTTTTTAATATGTTTGGTATTGCTTATAGTTGTATATCGGCGTTTTATTGTGAACCAGATCCCGGTGACAATCGACGCATTTTTTTTCCATACCCGGCATGGGATAAAGTACAGTCCGGTGCGCCAGCATGGCCCCGCGCTTGTCCGGTATATACAGCAGGTTCCGATGACATTTCATGCACTGGTAATTTTTAAACGACAAATACGCCGCCTCCCGCTGTTCGCCGTGATCGTATTCATCCATGGTAAAATGTGCGACAATATCTTTAACGCCGTGAAGGGTTTTCATATAGAAAAAATTGACTGTATCGTGGGGGGCCGGCAGGTGACAATCCATGCAGTCCGCCACAAATCCCTGGGCGTTATTCACATGGGTGGATGTTTTCCAGGTGTTGTAGGCAAATTGAATCTCATGACACGATGCGCAGAACCCCGGCGTCGATGTCCGGACCATTGTATAATACATCATGCTGAAGATGGGAAAACCCAAAAAAATTCCGAGAACAATCAGAAGGAAAGTTTTCATCGGTTTTTTCATAAACATGACTCCCCTGATGTATTGAACCGTGATAAAAACCTATTATGGTTTTATGAGAGTGAGAGTTTGAAAAAAATGCCTGACAAGAACAGTTTATACTTTGGAAAAGTAAATTAAGTCAAATGATAACATAAAATAAGCTGATGTCAAAAGTTAAAAAACTAAATGGCAACAACAAATTCCAATCTTAATCCAACACAAACTTTCCTGCCGGCATACCTGACCGTATATGCACATCCTGCTGGGGGAACGGAATTTCAATATTCGCCTGTTTAAAGGCATCAAATATTTTAAAATACAGGAGGCTTCGGATATTCCTGCGTCCGGTTTCCCGGACATCAATCCAGATAAGGAGCTGAAAATCGATGGAGTTTTCGCCATATCCGATAAACCTGATAACGGGTTTTTTATACACCATTACCTCAGGCTCTTTTTCAGCCACTGTCAGAACAATTTTTTCGATCTCTTTCGGATCAGACGCGTAAGACACGCCAAAAGGCACGGCAAGCCGGATCATGGGGGATGACAGGGAATAATTAACAATCGTTTTTGATATGATATCCGAATTGGGAATAATATATTCGATGTTATCCCTTGACCGGAGCTTGGTCGTACGAAGGTCAATCGCACTGACCATCCCCAGCGTGCCTCCCACTTCCAGCCAGTCTCCTTTTCGTATTTTACCGCCGAAAATAATGGAAAACCCGCTGATTAAATTTGCCGCCACACTCTGAAAAGCAAAGCCCACTCCGATGCCGATGGCTCCCGCAAAAACCAGCAGCGCCCGCAGGTCAAATCCCACAATTTCAAGGGAAATAAAAACTCCTATGATCAACAGAGAATAATTTAAAAACGTATCAATGGCATAGGCGTTTCCCGGCTCTATCTTCATGGACGGATACATTTTATGATTCAAATAAGCGCGCAGCAGCTTAGACACATAAAAAAAGACGACCAGGATCAAACCGGCTTTAAAAATAATCCAAAGCGAAAGTTGCGATGAACCGATCCGAACGAGCGGAAACGACATGATTCGCCGGACTGGGTCGAGCAGACCAAGCAGGTCAAGCATCAACAAAGCGGCAATGATAATGGCAATATATAAAATAAAGCCTTTAAGGGCGGCAATAAATGCCTGGGCGTGCTCATTGGCTGACCCGACATGGTCTGACCATTTTTCAAACCTTTTGCTGATCATATAGTAGACAACTGAAAAACCGATATAAACACCGGCAACCGCCCAGGTTTTTATCCATAATACCACACATAACCGCTTGTAACCGATGCACCACAAAAGTCCGGTCAGCAATGTCAGACCGATGACCGGATAATAATACCGGCCAAAAGCATTTAAAAATGACTGATAGGATTTGTCCGGAAGCTGGGGCAGCAGTGATAATATGGCTTTTTTTCGAAGCACAAACAAAAACAGAACAAACACAATGGACAATGAAATCAAAAACCGGAGAAATGCTAAAAAATCATCCCTAAGGCCGAATGCTCCGGCACTCCATAGAACGGCAATGCCGAATAATATATAAAGGACAACCATACGCACCAGCCGGAAAATGATATCCCCGTAGTCTGTTTTGATAAATAATATTTTCTGGTCCACAATACCGCGAATGAGGCTGATGATCAGCGCCCCGATGGACCAGAGCGCCAGCAACCGCCCGGTCAATAAAAACCATGGGGCGTCATAGGATATAAATGCCTTGATAAAAGAAAATATACCGAATAAAATCAGGGGAATCAATGCTGCGGTAACGGACAGCAGGGCAAGCATCAGAAACGGATAAACTTCTTCCGGCAGCTTTTCAAACAAGGGCCCGGCTGTTTGCTCGGCTTTTAAAAGAACCCGTTTCCGGCCAATGAGACTGTAAATGACCGAAACCAGAAAAATCAAAACAACAACCGATCCGGCAAATCCCAGGACCCGGCTCTGTGCCAAAATCTCTTTGATAAAATCAGGCAGCTTTCCGGGAAGGGAAACGGCCTGCTGATATGTATAATCCAGGGTGTTCAGATCCCAGCCCAGCGGGGTATGTGCAAACAAAGACCGGGCCTGGTCCTTTAATTCCGCTGCCACCTGGGCGGCTTCGCTTTTCATGGAATCCGTCACATCGCCGCTAAATGCAGCCGGAGACGATTTCTCATCAGACGGCGGTACCACGCTGCCCGCACCACCCCACGCAGACGGTACAGCAAGCATCAGAATCCCACAAAAAATTAAAAAAAATAAAACCGGTTTTATTTTTCGCATGTCGGAATCCACCTTACGGATATGTTTTAAATATTAAAAACTTTTCAGGCGGCTGTTGTTTCGGACTGAATAATAATAGTATTGCCTGCCAGGTGTTATTTCAAATTCGGGAATAGATACCGTGCCCCCTCCCCCATTGGCGCCTGAAATCATAATATGATGGGACCCCGGTTGAAGAGGAATTCGAACCATGGCCAGATATGCCGGAAGGGTTTGCCATGATCGGGTATCGGGTTCCTCCATGATAAAAAATACCACGCGAACCAGGATTTCCAGCAGCGGATCATCGATATTATGCGCAATCGACTCCTTGGCAACGACCCTGGCCGTTTCCTTGGCTATAATTTGTGCCAGGCGTTCTTTTAGGGATGCTTTTAAAACCCCACCCACATCTGTGGCAATCATATCCGCCGGGCCTGACAGACCGGAAGTCCTGACAGTCGGCGGAAAAAAAGAACCGCTTCGATCTTTGTATGTGGAAAATGAAAACCGGATGGACGGGGGGAGAACAATATTTTCAGGAATTTTGATCGGGGATCTGCCCTGACTGATAAACACAATCAACTCAGCAGGTGCATCCGCACCGGCCGGATTCCTTTCTGTTTCGGACAAATACTTCTCGTATATCGCCACCTCATCATCAAACCCCAGGCGTGCTCCCAAAGCGCACAGCTTATCCGCTACAGGGGTTGGATCGGACATCAATTCGGCAAGTTTTTTATATTCAATATATGCGTCATTGACATCACCCACGGCTTCATAGCAATGGGCAATAAGCGAACGGGTAAAATAATCATCGCGGCACGCATCCGGATATGTGTCATATACTTCTAAAGCCTGCTTGGCTTCAACCAGGGCATCCTCATGATCATTAATCATCAGATAATTCATGATCAGATATGTGTGTACCAGTAGCCGTTCAGCGTATTCTCCCTTGTATGAGGTGATCCTTTCCGATGTCACCAAAGATCCGGTTTGCTCACCGGCACTGATCACTTCCTGATCTTTCATGAGTGCTGATGCGGAAAGCAATGTATCAATACTTTCCTGAAAATTTCCGCTATGATGGAGAATCAGCCCCTTTTCCATAAAATACAGCAATCTGTCCCGGCTGGAAATATCTTCCGAATCGAGCAACACCCCGGACGCCTGAGACGGATTGCCGTTATAAAAGTCTCTCCTGGCCTGTTTCAGTTTAGCGGAAGCACATCCTGACACCATACCGGCAATTATACAAAACAGCAGACACCGAAAACTCCATCTACGGGCGACATGCGCAGCTTCTATCATGTTTACATTCATTTATAAAAATATGAAGTAATTTCTCAATAAGGAATTATTGTCTGGTTACGTCCGCGCTCAACCCTGCTATTGCCGGACTATTTCCTGTAAGGATTTTCAAGGGTTGGGCAACGGACTAACCCGACCTGCGAAAGTTCCTCTACTATACCGCTTTTTCTCAAACCTTAAACCCTGT
>JAOZOL010000027.1:7737-16756 GCA_029933295.1 Desulfobacterales bacterium
TTTCACCTTCCACCTATTCTGATTACCATCCAATAAACGGTTTGGAAGATTCCCTGACTATTTCCACATTGTCAGTCCATTCGATCAGACCGGTCTGTAAATCCGTCAGTTCAAGGGTCAGGCTGTAATATTGAAGGGTCTTTTTTGTCAGTCGGAACTGCTTGGGCTGTTTTTTCTTAATGGAGCGTAATGTGCCTGAAATCAGATACTCGGCGCCCACCTGCCTTGCTCTCTGGAGTCGGGTTTCAGCAGCGACATTGCCGCCATATTGATAGGACGTTTCCTTTTCAATATTATCGCGCTGCACCTTATTCACGAACCGGGCCTTTCCGGATTGAAGAATCTGCTGCCGTATATCGTCGGTTATCCCGTCCGTCTCAATATGCTCGGAGGTTCGGTTTGCGACATTGTAAACAATAATAACCGGCCGATCATACCGTGTCACAAGCGGAGGCTTATTCAGCAGAGATTCGACAAGGCTGGAAACAATGGCATGTTTATCCGTAAAATCATATCCCTCATCATAATGTATGGCCTCATCCGGTGAAATATCCCGGGTGGTTGCCGAGCAGCCGGTCATTATAAAAACAGCCGTCATTGCGCAAACAAAAAAAATACTTTTTCCAATTGGGTTCCGGAACATATTTTGCCTCCTTTTAAATTAACGGGTTATATTAAAATATCACTGTAAAATAATAAAAAATAAAATTTCTCAACAAATCCGGGGTATAAATATGAATTCACGAACAACCCATTTAGCGAAAGGCTTTTGCCTTCCAATTCTCCGTAACCTGAAAGTCACGGTTTTATGGAGGTCCAAAGACCGCCGCTACATGGCCCCGACTTATTGAGAACTTACAAAAAAACAAGACGAATCGCAAGACATTCGACATAATTAATTTAAATAATGCCCAAAACCAGCTTTTTTATGATTTCGTCACTATCTGTTTGCCTGTAAATAAATTATCTGTTATGAATAAAAAATATTTTAATCTCACAATTGCTAACAGGCTAATATAATGACAAAATTATCGAATTCAGACGGCTTTACAAATACATTATGGAAATTTTTTACCTCTGTAAAACTGTCTGTATTCATCCTTTTATCACTGGCAATGACTTCGATCATCGGCACTCTGATTCCACAAAATGAAAACCCAATGCTGTATCTTAAAAAATACGGTGAGTTCCGATTTTCTTTATTTAAATCACTTGATCTGTTTGACATGTATCATAGCTGGTGGTTCCGGTTTCTGCTCTGCATGCTGACCGTAAACATTATCGTCTGCTCCATTAACCGATTGACCGCAACATGGAAAATTATATTCCCCAAAACCCCAAAATTTAATATCAATCGATTTCGGAAAATGAAAAACCGCCAGGAATGGACGTCAACCAGCACTCCGGAGACTCTGAAAACCGCTTATGAGACTTATCTAAAAAAACGGTTTAAAACATTTTTGGTGGAACCTGCGGAAAACGGATATCGCCTTTTTGCGGAAAAAGGCCGATGGACCCGGCTGGGGGTTTATGTGGTGCATTTGAGTATTATATTCTTAATAATAGGCGGTCTGGTCGGCTCCATTTTCGGATTTGACGGATATGTGAATATCCCTGAGCATGAATCGATCAGCAGTATCTTTTTGCAAAACAGTAAGCTAAAAAAAGAACTGGGGTTTGAAATCCGTTGCAATGATTTTAATATCAGTTTTTATGATTCGGACATGCGGAACAGAAACCGTATGCCAAAGGAATACCGGTCAGATTTATCAATTATTAAAAACAACAAAGAGGTTATTAAAAAAGAAATCATCGTCAATGATCCTCTGCGTTATGCCGGCATCAACATCTTTCAGTCCAGTTACGGACAAACCAAGGCTTCCGGCCTTAAATATGAAAAGCAGGCAAAAATGGGCCAATCCATTGACATGCCGGGCAACACTGGCACCCTGAAGATTGAAGACTTCAAAAGCCACTTCCCATACAGGGGCATAACACTGGATAACGTATATATTTGCGTATTCACACCGAAAGAAGGTGAACCCGAACATATCTTAATTCCGGAGAACTCCCGTTTCGATGCCATGCGCAACGGGGATTTTATCATTTCCATCGAAAATCTTGGCAACCACCTGAAAATAACGTTCACCGAAACGGGCCTCAAATATTATACCGGCCTCCAGGTCACCAAAGATCCCGGCGTTCCCATAGTATATACGGGATTTATATTCCTGATCATCGGCTGTTATATTACCTTCTTCATGTTCCACAAAAAAATATGCGTTGAATTAACCACGGCTGGTGGAAAAACCAATGTCATGGTATCCGGAATTTCCGAAAAAAACAGACCGGGCATGCTATCTGTCACCAGACGAGTTGCTAATCAACTCAAACATCTCAAATAATTAATAAAGGGTTTTTACATGACAAGTTCAAAAATATTTTCAATTATCACATTTTTATACGGACTGGCACTGGTCTTATATATCATTTCATGGGTTTTTAAAAAATCGTTTCCGGGCAAACTTGCAGTCGCCGCCACCATCGCCGGAGCAACGGGGAACCTTGCCGGCGTCATTTTAAGATGGATTGAATCCTACCAGATGGGCATAGGACATGCGCCGCTGTCCAACCTCTATGAGTCCTTGATCTTTTTTGCAATGACCATTGCGATAGTTCATCTGTTTATAGCATTTAAATACAAACAGCGAATTATTGGCGTTGTCTCCAGTCCCATCCCTTTTCTGGCCATGGCATACGCATCATTACCGAAGGTCAACGATTCAATTCAGCCTCTTATTCCCGCATTACAGAGCAACTGGCTGATCGCCCATGTAATGGCCTGTTTTATCGGATATTCGGCGTTTGCCATTGCCTTTGGTATCAGCATCATATTTCTTCTGAAATCTCCGGATGATGAACAACAAACCGGAATTATGGCCAGAATTCCTGATTTTGACACGCTTGACGACCTGACCCACCAGATGGTGATGTTCGGGTTTTTATTTTTATCCATCGGTATTATTACCGGGGCTGTCTGGGCAAACCAGGCCTGGGGGAGATACTGGGGCTGGGACCCTAAAGAAACCTGGTCTCTCATCACATGGCTGATATATGCCACCATGCTCCATGCGCGTCTGATGCGGGGATGGCAGGGAAAACGGATCGCCGTTTTATCCTGTATCGGTTTTTTTGCAGTAATTTTCACCTATTTTGGTGTCAACCTGCTTCCCGGCCTGCACAGTTATCAATAATATTTCATCGTGTTACATTTTAGTTGACAATTTTATACAAAATCGTTATCTAATTTTTTTTTAAAAAAATATAGATAGAAACTATAAATCTCAACCACCTTGATGGAGTTTTCATGAGTCAAACGGACCAACATCAACCAGTTTCGACAAAGGCCATGCCGGGCGCCAACGAGACGCCTGCGGCAAATTCAACCGGATGGATCATTTTCCTGTTTTTCATGATCGGCTTTGTGGGAAGTTTACTTGCCGGTTGGATACTTTTTCCGGAGTTGCTCTATTCCAAAAAAAATCAGCCCATTGATTTTAACCATGCCATTCATCTGGACCAGGTCGATGATGGCTGCGAATCCTGCCACTTTTTCAGGGAGGACGGCACTTTTGCCGGCATGCCCGGTCTCGACAGCTGCATTGACTGCCATGAAGAGGCACAAACAGATAACCCGGAAGAGATTAAATTTGTTGAAGAATACGTGACCCAGGGCATCGAAGTCCCCTGGCTCAACTATTCCAAGCAGCCCGATTGTGTCTTTTTTCCCCATTCCGCCCATGTCATAGGTGCGGATATGTCTTGCGAGACGTGTCACGGGGATATTGGAAACTCCGAACACACCAGGGTGTATGAACAAAACAAGCTGACCGGATACAGCAGAGACATTTGGGGACACAATATCGCCCGCCTGGGAAAACACAAACAAGGTGAACCGGCCCCCATGAAAATGAACGATTGCGCCAAATGCCATAAAAAAGAAACAGGACACAAAGGGGCATGTTTTCAATGCCACAAATAATTTTTACTAAAATCAATAAATGGTTTTAAATTGTTCTTATTAAGGATGAATCCATGAAAGTTGCTCGAAGAAGTTTTTTATCACTTAGCCTCGGAGTTGCCGCCGGCGTCACCCTTTCTCCGCTTCCGTGGAAATTAATGGATGACATTTCCATCTGGACCCAGAACTGGCCATGGACCCCGGTACCGGAAGACGGCGAAATTTCTTATGCTCAATCCATCTGTACCCTTTGCCCCGGCGGCTGCGGCATCAATGTCCGAAAAATAAACAACCGCCCTGTCAAAATTGAAGGATTAAAAGAACATCCCTTAAATAAAGGCGGTTTATGCCCCCTGGGCATGTCCGGACTCCAGTATTTATATGGCCCTTCACGTATCCAGTCTCCGTTAAAGCGGGTGGGAAAAAGAGGCTCCGGCAACTGGAAAAAAATTACCTGGAAAGAAGCCCTGGCTGATGTTTCCGAAAAACTTTACGATCTGCGGGTAAGCGGCAGGCCACAAGCGCTTGCATGTATTGCGTCAACGGATCGTGGAACGGTTCCCAAGCTGATCGCCCGATTTTTAACCGCATACGGATCTCCAAACTTTATCCGTGCATCCACGGCATTTGATTCGCTTGAACAGGCAATTTATTTGACCCAGGGTCAACAAGGAACTCCAGGGATTGATATTGAAAACGCTGATTTTATTCTAAGCTTCGGCACCGGTATTTTAGACGGCTGGGGCGGTGCAAGCCGCATGTGCAATCTGTATGGAAAACATAATTCCACAAAAAAAATTATTCAGATTGAACCCCGTTTGTCGGACACGGCTGTCTGTGCAACCGAATGGATCGGAATTAATCCGGGCACGGAAGCGGCACTGGCTTTAGGACTTGCCCATGTCATCATTAAAGAATCATTATATAATAAAGATTTTGTTGAATACGTCTCTTTCGGGTTCGACGACTGGACGGATGAAGACGGAACCGTCCATGAAGGGTTTGCAAAACTTGCCGGTTCATATCCGCCGGACAAAGTATCCCAGATAACCGGCATATCCAAAACAAAAATCGTGTCTCTGGCCCGTAAGTTTGCCCGGGCAAGCAAACCGATTGCCCTTGCCGGACGCGGGCAGGGTTCTGTGCCTGGAAGCATCGACGAATGCCTGGCCATACATTCACTCAACGCCCTTGTGGGCAATATCAATCGAACCGGCGGGGTTTCGGTAATACCCGGTCCGGATTATGCCAAATGGCCTGAAGTAAAGATGGATGTTGCCGCGTCCAAAGGAATGCAGCAACCGCGGATTGATGGCGCAGGAGGCAAACAATTCCCGAACACACAATTCCTGTTAAACAGACTGCCGGAAATCATAAACTCGGCCAAAGGGGAATCTCCGGTACAGGCATTGCTGGTGGCAGATGCAAATCCTCTGTATACCCTTCCGGATACGGCGGCAACGAAAAAAGCGTTTAACCGGATTCCCTTTATCGTGAGTTTTTCTTCATACATGGATGAAACTTCAGCCATGGCTGATTATATCCTGCCAAATCATAGCTATCTGGAACGATACCAAGATGTTCCAACTCCAGCCGGTCTGGCCCGGCCACTGATAGGCCTTGCAAAACCGGTGATTAACCCCGTGTACGACACCAAACATGTGGGTGACTCGTTTATTCAAATTGCCAAATCCCTCGGCGGGTTCATCGAAAATGCCTTTCCCTGGGACAATTATGAAGCATTCTTAAAAGAATCATTAGACGACCAGTGGGACGAGTTAAATAATAAAGGGTTCATCGAAAATAAATATGATGACCTCCCCGCGCCGCTGGCCTATTCATTTAACACGGTTTCTTCAAAATTTGAGTTTTACCCCACGTTAAGAAATAATCCAAAAAATAAAGATGTCGACGTGCTGCCGGCTTTTACCCCGGTTCCCATTGAAGGGGATTTTCAGAAATTTCCGCTGGTGCTGATTCCCTATGACTCAATCCGTCTGGCAGGCAATTATATCGCTAATTCTCCGTTTATGACAAAAACTATTGATGATACGGTCTTGAAACAACAGACCGTTTTAGTGGAGATCAACCCGATTACTGCAAAAAAACTCGGTCTTTGCGAAAAAGACAAAGCCGTGCTGATTACGCCAAAGGGGAAGGCAGACGTAAAAATTCATCTGTATGAAGGAATTATGCCGGGTGTTCTGGCACTGCCAAGGGGTCTCGGTCATACGGCATACAGCAAATACCTGGCCGACAAGGGGGTCAACGTAAACGACCTGATCGGCCCCATTAAAGATCCTTCCTCCGGCCATGATATGGCATGGGGAATTCGCGCCAGATTAACAAAAGCATAATAATTATAATTTTGGTGCGGTACTTGAATATGATCTAAACTCATTAACGAGGTTTTCATGAAAGAAAAAAATAACCACACAAAAAGATTTGGTATGGTCATCGACCTGGATAAATGTACCGGATGCGGCTCCTGTATGGTGGCATGTTATGCTGAAAATAATGTGCCGTTTAGAGTGGATGAAACAAATAAATTAGACAGTCTCAGCTGGCTTGTGGTCCACAAAATCACAAATGGAAAGCCTTACCCTAATACGGAAATCTGTTATCTGCCCATGCCATGCATGCAGTGCGACGGGATCGGCAAACACGGCCATTCTCCATGCGTATCTGTTTGCCCTGCGGTGGCGACCGATTATGATCATGAGACCGGTATTGTCAGCCAGATTTACACCCGTTGCTTCGGCTGCCGGTACTGCATGGCAGCCTGTCCGTACCATGCACGCAAATTTAACTGGTGGGACCCGGTCTGGCCGGCGGACATGAAAAAATATTTAAGCCCGAATGTATCCCCCAGGATGCGGGGGGTTGTTGAAAAATGCTCATTCTGTTTTCACCGCTATCAACAGGCAAAGGACAAGGCCTTTTATGAAAAACGGGAAGAACTTTATGAGGATGAATACCAGACAGCCTGTGCCGAAGCCTGCCCGACAGGGGCCATAACGTTCGGCGACTTGAACAATAAAAACCATGCGGTTTATAAATTAAAAAAAGACCCCAGAGCGTTTCGGCTTCTGGAACGACTTCATACCAACCCCAAGGTATATTATCTGACAAGCAAAAGCTGGGTGAGACGGGCCGGAGATAATTATCTGGCTAACGAAGAACCCGGAAAAATTAAACAAGAAATGGTCCACGGCCATTAAACGACAATAGCAAGGAGCAATTAGATGAATGAAACACCATTGATTCCCGCAGGTGTTAAACGCTGCTCAAAATGGCAATTTTCCCTCTGGATGGCGGCAGTAACAGCCGTTTTGCTGTGGGGCGTTTATGCCATGTTTCTCATATGGTACAAAGGGTTGAACCAGACGAATATGAACAATGCATATGGATTTGCATTGTGGATATGGGCGGACCTGGCGGTCATCGCTTTGGGCGGCGGCGCATTTTTTTCCGGATTTTTAACCTATATCATCGGAAAAAAAGAGCTGAAAAATATCATCAACTTTGCGGTTATTATCGGGTTTATCTGTTATAGTTCAGCCCTGTTGATTCTGGCCATTGATATCGGACAGCCGCTTCGAGGATGGTTTATTTTCTGGCACGCCAATGTTCACTCAATGCTCACGGAAGTGGCATTCTGCCTGTCATGTTACTTTGCAGTGCTGACCATTGAGTTTATCCCTTTAATCCTTGAAAACCCTAAAATAGACAAAGTGCCGTTCTTTCACCATCTGGGGCATAATATGCATGGAATTATGGCAATATTTGCCGCAACCGGAGTGTTTCTCTCCTTTTTTCATCAGGGCTCTTTAGGGGGGGTAGCCGGTGTCCTTTTCGGGCGGCCCTTTGCATTTCGGGAACACATTTTTATCTGGCCCTTTACATTTTTTCTGTTTACCTGGTCAGCTGCGGCATGCGGTCCGTGCTTTACCATTTTAGTTACCTGGATCACGGAAAAAATTACCCGGAAAAAACTGGTCAAAGACAGTGTTATTCAGCTTTTTGCTAAAATTTCAGGCTGGATGATCATCACATACATTATTGCCAAAACCATTGACACCCTTTACTGGGCATTTGTCACAGCGCCGGGCCTGGGATTTAAATTAATGGATTTTTATGCCAGCCCTACCTATAATATCGGCCTTCTGTTTACGGAAATCGTGCTCTGTGGTTTTGTTCCAGGCCTTATTCTGATTACCAAACGCGGCCGGGAAAACTCCTTTTCATTAATGACAGCGGTGATTCTTGCAGTCATAGGGGTTTGCATCAATCGTTGGGTCATGGTGCTACAGGTCATGGCGGTTCCGGTATTATCATTTAACGAGTGGTACACGTATATGCCCAGCTGGCAGGAAATAGCCACGACGGTACTGCCGGTTGCATATGGACTTATTGTTATTTCTCTGGCATATCGATATTTGCCGGTATTTCCACAGGAAAAAGAATTAAACCCCATCGATTAATCATTCGGTCAAGGAGGAAAATATATGTTTCCGTTTAGTTTTGAATGGGCCTGGGACATGTCACACATGGTCTTCATGGGAGGACTCTGGTATGCATTATCCATCATCGGCGCAGGGCTGACATTCTGCATCATCAAGGCGGTAATTGATACCTCCCGGGACGGTAAACAGGAGCCCGACCACCATTAACCAGTCCTGACTTTAAAAAATAAATACTGTAAAAAAGCGTTGTCTTGTGTCATAAAGAAGGCAGCGCTTTTTTTTCATTGATGGCTTCGTAAAAAAGTCCAATTTCTGCGTTGCGCTGCATCCCTCATCACTGCGGAGTACGAAAAGTACGCCTCATTCTTCGGGATTTGCGACGCCTTGAACTTGAACTTCCAACGAACTGAGTCTCCATATTAAATGTAGTTGACCAAGTTCGTTGCATAAACAGTGGTGAAACGTCACCATGAAAAGCTTTTTACTTTGCCATCCCAAATTTGACTTCCAAATAACTCATTCATAAACATTT
>JAOZOL010000217.1 GCA_029933295.1 Desulfobacterales bacterium
GTAATAGTTCCTTATCGCAGTCCACCGGCAAGGGCGTTCCGAGGGGAATGGCGAAACCAGAACCTTCAAAATTGTGTGTCAGTTTTTTCATAAGCATGATATTTATCCTTGAATGCTTCATGCCCGGCAGATGTTGATTATAATACAAATTCAAATATTTATAATAATTTTTTTATATTATAACTGATTCTGCCGGCCGTGACAACATATTCACAGACTCATATTCATACTTTATTTTCTTTTTTAATGATGATAGTTACAGAATAATTATTCTGATAAAGAGGAGGCAAAATGAGCGATTACAAATTTTATCTGGTTGAAAAAAAACCGCCCATAGCGTGGGTCTATTTGAACCGGCCTGAAAAGAAAAATGCCATGAATCCGCCGGCATGGAAAGAAAGTATTCCGATATTTGAAGATTTAGATAAAGATCCGGATATCCGCGCCGTGGTGATCAGTGGAAAAGGAAGCTGTTTTACCGCAGGTATCGATCTCATGGGCATGGCGGCAGAATTGCCGGAATTAATGGATAAAGAACAAAAGGGCGGCATTAAATGGCGGCTTGTCAAAAAGATATATGCTTTTCAGGATGCCATGAGCTGCATTGAATGGTGCCGGAAACCGGTCATTGCCGCCATTCACGGATACTGTGTCGGTGCCGGGCTGGATATGGCAACAGCCTGTGATATCCGTATTTGTTCGGCTGATGCAAAATTTTCGCTTAAAGAAGCAGCGGTAAGCTTTGTGGCGGATGTCGGTGTCCTGCAGCGAATTCCGCTGATTGTCGGACAGGGGATTGCCAGGGAACTGGCATATACGGCAAAATATTTTGATGCCGTTCGGGCCAAAGAGATACTGCTGATCAATGAAATATTTAAAGACCATGATACCCTGATGAACGGTGCGGAAGCGCTGGCGCTCAGCATTGCTGAAAACTCACCCCTGGCGGTTCAGGCTTCAAAGGATGTGTTAAACTATGGTATCGGAAAATCCGTTGATGCCGGCTTAAAATATGTGGCATCCATGAGCACCAATATTATTCCTTCAAATGATTTGATGGAAGCCCTGACTGCATTTGGCGAAAAGCGCAAGCCCAAATTTACCGGGGAATAATCAGATGCAGATATGTCAATTTATTTGAGCAACCTTGGTTGTGCCCGAAATCTTGTGGATGGTGAAATAATGATGGGGGCGCTGGTGGATAACGGGTTTACGATGGCCCTGGACCCGTCACAGGCTGACACTATCATTGTCAATACATGCAGTTTCATCGAATCCGCCATTGATGAATCAGTGGATGAAATTTTAGAACTTGCGGAATATAAAAAAACAGGCAAATGCAGACGCCTCATTGTTACCGGGTGTTTGCCTGAACGGTTTCGGGAGGAAACTGCGGATTCCCTTTTAGAGGTGGATTTTTTTCTCGGCACCGGCGCGTATCATAAAATTATTGATATCATAAAAAATGATCCGGCCAGGCATGGGTGCCTGCTGCCGCCGCCCGTATCCCTGCCGCTTCAGCGATATGATACAAAGCGGATCCCGACGACTTCTCCCATGGTATATCTTAAAGCCACTGAGGGATGTGATCGACATTGCACATATTGCATTATTCCGAAATTACGGGGCAGGCTCAGAAGCCGGCCGGTGGACGATATTATTGCCGAAGCCACGGATTTAATATCATCGGGTTTCAAGGAAATTGCCATTATCGGGCAGGATACGGGTTCCTATGGCACGGACCTAAAAACACCGGTTCCTCTCTGGCGGCTGCTGACAAAAATTGCCGGCATTTCCATACAAAAACCGGCCCCATGGATTCGCTTTTTATACGGATCACCGGACATGACCGATGAATCCCTGATCCGGGCGGTGGCGTCACATGATAATATCTGTTCATACTTTGATATTCCGATCCAGCATTCAAGCAAAAATGTTTTACAAAAAATGGGCCGACAATATGACGAAGCTTATCTGCTGCGGTTATTTGATAATATCCGATCCGTCATTGGCGATGCCGCATTACGGACAACCGTGATGGTCGGCTTTCCCGGAGAAACAGACACGGATTTTAAAAATATGATAGACTTTGTTAAAGCAGTCGAATTTGATCATCTGGGGGCTTTTATTTACTCGGATGCCGATGATCTTCCGTCCCATAACCTTCCCGATCATGTACCGGAAAAAGTGGCCAAAAAACGTCATCATATTCTGATGACAACCCAGGCGGAAATATCTTTAAAAAAAAACAACACCCATGTCGACAATATTTACAAGGTGCTGGTTGAAAAACAGGTGGAGGAGTCTCTTTATATAGGACGAACCTGGTTCCAGGCGCCGGAGGTTGACGGGATTACTTACATTGACTCTCACTCCATTACTGTGGGAGACTTTGCAGATATTAAAATTACAGATGCTTTTGAATATGATCTTAAGGGAGTGAATGCATGACCGGTTTAAAACAGCAGCTGACGTTGCGGGTTGAAAATGATTTAAAAAATATTGAAGCAGCGCTGAACGAAAACCTGACCCCGCACCTTGATCTGGTCCGCCAGACTGCAAGTCATCTGATATTCAGCGGGGGGAAACGTATCCGCCCCCTGTTAAATATGCTGTCAGCCCGTCTCTGCGGATATACCGACGAATTTATCAAAAAATTTTCAACCATCATCGAATTTTTACATACCGCAACCCTGCTCCACGATGATGTTGTGGACGGTGCATCCATAAGACGAGGAAAACCCGTGGCCCATTCCATCTGGGGCGCTCCGGTAACGGTTTTGGTGGGTGATTTTCTGCTTGCCCGGGCCCTTTCCATTGCTTCTGAAACCCAAAACCCGAAAATTATCAAGGTCATTGCCGAAATTACGGAAAGCATGTGCCAGGGAGAAATTTTACAACTGGTCAAAAAAGGGGATATCCACCTGACAGAAGCCGAGTATATGGATGTGATCAAACGCAAAACCGGTTTTCTCATTCAGGGCGCCTGCCAGACCGGCGCGATCCTTGCCGGGGCATCTGCGGAAACGGAAAACAAACTCTCTAAATACGGATATCATATCGGCATTGTTTTCCAGATCGCGGATGATCTGTTGGATTATACTGCCAAAACCAGCGTACTGGGAAAATCCGTTGGTGCGGACTTAAAAGAAGGCAAACTGACGTTGCCCGTCATTTATACACTTGCGCATATAAATCCGAAAGATCGTGCCTGGATGGAAGACCTTATTACCCGTAAGGATTTTTCAGCAGATGAATTTGAAACCTTGATAAAATTGATAAAAGACACCGGCGGCATCCGTTATTGCCGGGAAGTAGCAGAAAATCATATTGATCAGGCAAAAAATATTATTCGTTCATTTCCACCCTCACAGACAAGCGAAACACTGATTATGATTGCCGATTATACGTTAAACAGAAATGCTTAACCGGACTTTTAAAAATATCATTAAAACGTTTATACCCCTTATCGGAGGAAACCTTCTGATGACATACCAACACCCCCCAAAAAAAACGATGATAAAAATACTGATTACCGTTTTCACAGTCTTTTTCTACCTTGTTCAACCCTGCCTTGCCGATCAATCAGAAAAAACAAAGGTTGTCTCGGTCATCGGAGGCAGCCGCATTTATTCCGACATCCTCAGCGCCCGGTCTGCGGCTGTCTCAGAATGCCTGTTTACCGCTGTTGAAAGCACTGCCATAGATATTCTCCCGTTTTCCAGTCTGACCGTAAATTTTGAAGTCATCAGCGGCATCCTGACTACCCAGCGGAGTAAATTCATCCAGGACTATAAAGTTTTGAAGGAATTCAACACAGATACAGATTACCGGGTGCTGGTCCAGGCGACGGTTTCCGTTGATAAACTTTCTGAAGCACTGGCAGGTGCCGGCATCATGATCTCATCAGAGAATTTACCGAAAATTTTATTCCTGCTGGCACAAAAGCATGTGGATGATCTGTCCATGCAGTACTGGTGGAAAAAGGGACATCCCCGGCTACAAGAGCAGTCGGTTGCCGAACCCCTGGGACAGATCTTTGAAAGCAAAGGATTTCCGATTATTGATCATACTATGATAGCTGAAAATTTTTTTGACGATTTAAACCTTTCCGGAAAATTGTCAAATCCGGAAGCCGTACAGCTGGGCAAACTCTTAAATGCGGATCTGGTGATTGTGGGCACTGCTGTTGCTGATGAAAACGCGAATCGAATGGGTGAAAATGTCAGATCTTTTAAGGGAAGCGTTATAATCCGGGCAATTTTAACAGATACCGGTGAGCAGATTGCGTCTGCAAGCGATATGGCAACATCCGTGAGTACCGATCCAGGCACCGGAAGTATTTACGCATTATCAGATGCCAGCTACAGGGCCGGCTCCGTGCTGGTCTCCCGAATCCTTTCCAAATGGCATGAACTTCAGGAGCGATCAGGAGAGCTCACAATCTCCATCAATGGCACGGATATCCTTGCCAACCTGGTTGCGTTTAGAAATTCGCTTAAAAATATCGAAGGGATAACCAGCCAGCGAACCCTGGAAATGACGGCAAATGCTGCCGTTTTGGCAATTTCATATCAGGGCACCACCCAAAAACTGGCCGACGCGCTGCTTTTAAAAACATTTGACGACTTTGGCATCAATAT
>JAOZOL010000678.1 GCA_029933295.1 Desulfobacterales bacterium
AACTATTTCTTAAAAAAATATTGCTATGGCGGCCTGCGGGTGCAAAGATAAAAAATTCAAGGATCTCTCCTTCCATTGGATATGCCATCCATTTTACGAGACAAAACAGGATGGGATAAAATTACCAAACAGTCATAATTAGCTAAACAATCATGTATGTTCTGTATATTATAACCGGGCTTGCCTTAATTGTTTCTTTGATTGCAAGCCGAGAAAAGACCTGGCGAGCGCTTAAGATATCCATCAAACTGCTGGTAACAATCCTCCCCGCTTTTATCACCATGCTGATACTCGTATCGGTGGTGCTTTTTCTTGTACCGGATAAAGTCATATTCGCCTGTCTCGGCAACCATAACAGGACCATCGGCGTCCTGATTGCCACTTTTGTTGGCTCCATCACACTGATGCCCGGCTTTATCGCCTATCCCCTGTGCGGCATCCTGCTGGAAAAGGGTGTCTCCTACATGGTTCTGGCCGCCTTTTCAACCACCCTGATGATGGTAGGGGTTTTAACCTATCCCATTGAAAGCCGATATTTTGGTGCAAAGGTGACGATTATCAGAAATCTGGTCAGCCTGGTTATCACTGTGATTGTGGCGATTGCGACCGGCTTCTTTTTTGGAGAGATCGGATGACAAAACACTCAAACATCCTCAAAACCGCCGGTGCCGCCGCCTATGGTGTTTTTGTGGTTTTTTCATTTATCTATGGGTATACGCCGGGAAAAGCGATCGGGCAAAATTTTTTCTCTTTTTCCATTGCCATGCTCAAAATCCTGCCCTGCGCTTTTATCCTGATTGGTCTGTTTGAGGTATGGATCAAGCGGGAAACAATCGAAAAACACCTTGGCAGAGAATCAGGCATAAAGGCCTATTTCTGGGGCATACTCCTTGCGGGAACCACCGTGGGCGGGCTTTACGTTGCCTTTCCGGTTGCATATTCGTTGTATAACAAAGGGGCCAAACTCGGCATGATCTTCGCGTACATCGCATCTTCAGCGATCTGCCGGGTTCCCATGACGATATTTGAAGCCTCTTTTATGGGGATACGTTTCAGTATTATTCGCCTGGTTGTTTCCCTTCCATTGGTTGTTGTGACGTCAATGCTGCTGGGCAGGCACCTGGAGAAAAAAGGGTATAAAATGGTAAAAGAAGGATAGACGAATTTGCTGAAAAAAATCACCGG
>JAOZOL010000218.1 GCA_029933295.1 Desulfobacterales bacterium
GACTGATAAGTTATTTTTCTCATACAGTGGTAATTCATTACCATGAAAAGCTTTTCATGGTGACGTTTCACCACTGTTTATGCAACGAACTTGGTCAACTATATTTAATATGGAGACTCAGTTCGTTGGAAGCTTTTTATAAAATTCAATAATCGTAACAAACCTAAAAATTTTACACAAAATATAGGGAAAACAGTCCATGAGCACCATTGAGCAGGCAAAAAAAGTCCTTAAACTGGAAGCTGACAGTATCCTCCTTATGACGGAACGCATTGACGAGCGTTTTACTGAAATGGTGGATTTAATCTACGCATCCCGGGGGCGTGTTATAATTGCCGGGATCGGAAAATCAGGAATTGTCGGCCGAAAAATCGCAGCAACCTTGAACAGCACCGGCACACGCGCATTTTTTTTGCATCCGGTTGAAGCCATGCACGGGGATCTTGGCATTGTATCCAAAAAGGATATTTTTATCGCCCTTTCAAACAGCGGCGAAACCGATGAGCTGAATATATTGCTTCCGATCATTCGAAATGCCGGCTGTCCGATCATCGCTTTCACCGGAAACAAAGAGTCAACCATGGCCAGGTACAGTGACATCATGATTGATGTCGGTGTTGAGGAAGAAGCATGCCCCATGGGGCTGGTGCCGACATCCAGTACAACGGCGCTGCTTGCCATGGGGGATGCCCTGGCGGTTGTTCTTTTAAACAGACGAAAATTCACCCCCCATGACTTTAAAAAATTCCATCCAGGAGGAAACCTCGGCCGTCGACTGTCGTTTAAGGTGGAAGACATCATGCTGACCGGGGACGCGATTCCACTGGTCTACGAAGGTACCAACATGGACACAGCACTCAGCTTAATGGACAGAAGAAAGCTGGGCGTTATTATGATATTAAAACAGGACAATACCCTCTCCGGCATCATTACCGACGGTGATATACGAAGAATGATGGTTGAAAAAACACAGGTGTTTGAGCGCAGCGTTGAAGAACTGATGACAAAAAACCCGAGATCGGTCGGCCCCAAATCCCCGTTGTTTGAGGCCTTAAATATCATGGAAACCCACCAGATCACGGTGCTGCCGGTCACTGACCCGGAAACAAAAGTCCGCGGCATCCTTCATTTGCATGATATTCTGGGTAAGGGATCGGTCAAGTTTAACGATATGTAATTTTTTTAAGGAAAACACCATGAACAAATTTCAAGATTTTGATACAACCATTGAATCCATCGGTGTGGCTAAAATAAATTCCCCGATCTTAGAAGAAATTAACGGAGCAAGCGCTGAAATATTCAAATCCGATGAAGACCGGGGCTTAATCGATGTTAATGCGAAAAATGTCACTGAATTAATCAAAGAGAATAAAACACCCGCTACTTTTGAACTGGCCGGACCCAGAAAAAAAATCTATTTTGATCCGAGTAAACTCAAATGCGCCCTGGTCACCTGCGGCGGTTTATGCCCGGGCTTAAACAATGTTATCCGGGCGGTTGTTTTAGAACTCTATCACCGCTACGGTGTCAGGCATATTTACGGGATCCGATACGGGCTTCAGGGATTTATCCCGGAATATGGGCATGATTTTATTGAGCTTGACCCCGGCAAGGTTGTGAATATTCATGAAATGGGCGGTTCCATGCTTGGTTCCTCAAGGGGGCCACAAGATATTGAAGCAATTGTCGACTGCCTTGAACGAATGAATATCGGTATCCTGTTTATGATCGGCGGGGACGGGACATTGAACGCTGCTTCAAAAATTGTTGCTGAAATAAAAGTTCGTAACGCAAAAATCAGTGTGATCGGCATCCCGAAAACCATTGACAATGATATCCACATGGTGGCCAAATCCTTTGGTTTTGATACGGCCGTGGATGTTGCCACCGTTGCCATCAAAGGTGCCCATAAGGAAGCAGAAGGATACCCCAACGGCATCGGCCTGATCAAACTAATGGGCCGCCATTCGGGTTTTATCGCTGCAACGGCAGCACTGGCCCAGCAGGATGTCAATTTCGTTCTGATACCGGAAATCAATTTTGATCTTGAAGGAAAAAACGGCCTCTTAACCCAACTGGAACAGCGTCTTAAACAAAGACATCACGCGGTCATCCTGGTGGCCGAAGGCGCGGGCCAGCATTATTTTGAAGAAGCGGATAAGGCGTTTGATGCATCCGGCAATGTGAAATTGTTTGATATCGGGTTATTTTTAAAAGAAAAAATACAAGCGTATTTTACATTAAAAAAAATCGACATCTCTATAAAGTATATCGACCCGAGCTATATGATTCGAAGCCTTCCGGCAAACGCGAATGATCATGTATATTGTAGCTTTTTAGGCAGGGACGCGGTTCACGCCGGCATGGCCGGAAAAACCGGCATGATCATCGGGCACTGGAACAACTTTTTTGTTCACATCCCCATGTCAGTGACGGTGGGAAACCGGAAACGGATCAATCCCCATGGAAAATTATGGCAAACCGTACTGGAAGCCACCGGACAGGGCTCTTTTACCAGTAGCGACATGTTTTTTGACACATCTGATTCGGAGTTTATTTAGTTTACTTCCCGAAATCTCCCCCCGTCAATTTTTAATAAATAAATATCCTTTATGGCCTCTCCATTTTCGTCAAATACGGTCTTGCCGGTGACCCCGAAGTAAGGTTCCATGGAGACCAATTTTTGTTTCACATGTGTTCGAAAACGAACCTCCGGACGGCTCACCAGATCAAACAGGATCATTGCCGTATCATAGCTGTCCGCTTCGATAAATCCCGGTGAACTGTCATAAATTGTTTCAAAGTCCCTTACAAAACGGCTCACCGCTTCTGAAGCACTTTGCGCAAAAAAACCTTCCGGCAGTATGGCCCCCTGGATATTATATTTTGCCATGCGGACCAGCTTTTCCGAATGCCATAAATTTGTTCCCAGCAAATACACATCATTGATGTCATAATACGCCAACTGTGGAATAATTAACCCGGCTTTATTCGGCGAATCCGGAATAAAGACCGCATCAAAATCCACAATCGGCTCAGGCTCTTCAGCGTCCACCCATGATTTTTCGTCCACATCGGTCTCTTCAACCGGGGCTTTTTCAACAAATACATCCACCCAGTTGCGCTCACCGGATACAGGAGAAACCCCTGACAGATCCGGTTCCGCATCCCGCATGATACGAGCAATGCTTTCGTCGTTATAAACCAGCGGCACATAAATCTCTTTTTCAATTAAATCTTCCGGGATTTCATAATACAGGCCGACCAGTTTTTTGATCGAATCGGCAAAATCCGTATCCCTGGGGTCATATGCCTCGACCCCGACTATCCTGGCATTGGCCTGGATCGTTTCATCCCAGAATAAATTCATAAAAATTTCCCCATAGCTTTCATCAGGATAAAGAATCGCAAACCGTTTTACGCCAAGTGATCCGGCGGCATAAGACACGAGGGCTTTTATCTGCATTTTGGGGGTTAAAAAATTTCTAAACACATAATCCCCGATATCCGTAATATCAGGTTTTTGAGTCATTGTGATAATCGGAACCCGCAAATCCTGGGCAGACATCGCCGCCGCCTCAGCCGCGACAATAGGCCCGATAATAGCTGAAACCTGGCAGTCTGCCAATTCCTTAACCGCCTGCTGGGCCAGAGCAGGATCTGATGCCGAATCCTTAATCAAAATTTTTACAGAATGGACACCTTCCTGCTTGGAAAATGTTGACAGAGCAAATTCAATCCCCGCCAACGCCTGATGGCCAATGGACTCATATTTACCGCTTAAGGGAAGGATGCACCCTATGATATTGCGGTCATAAAAAACCGAAGATTCAAGGTCGGCAATAAGCTGTTTCGCCGTCTCAGCATCCTCATGATCCGGAAATTTATCAACAAAATCTGAAAGCGCAACCACCGCATCATCCAGCCGGCCGTCTTCCATGTTGCTAAGCCCCTGTTGATACATCAGATATCCGCTTGGAAACCGGCCGTTTAATTTTTCCAGTTCTATGGATATGTCCGGGGGCGCCATCAGTGAAATGGCTGCTTTGAGACGCGATATGATTTTTTGCCTGTCTGTTGATCTTGCTTTTTCATGGGCTTTTAAAAACACGACATAGGCATTTTTAGGAGACTGAAGAGCCATGTATGAATCACCGGCGATTAAACTGATTTTTACAATCTGCTCCCTTGAAAGAATCATTGCCAGCAGTTTTTCAGAATAGTCGATTGCCTGCTGAAATTTTCCCTGCCGATAAAACACTCCCAGCTTTTCCACGCCGGCCTGCAGGGCATATGCGCTGTCCGGATATGCCCCTATGACGCGCTGGAATATAACATGTGCTTTTTCATACTGCCGGCTGTTTACGCGTATCAATCCCATTTTTATCAGGGCTGCGGGTACCAGCGGTGTATCCGGATATTTTGCCAGATATGCTTGATACAGCCTCAATGCACGATCATATGCGCCGTCAGCATATTGTTTTTCCGCTGCATTAAATAATTTTTCCGCAGGATCAGCTTGCCAGAAAAACCGAGGTTCTCCTTTTTTCCCGGCACATGAAAAACACAAAACCACTAAAATCAGTGTAACAATGAATTTTATCCGTTTCATCCCGTATTTCCGGTCCATTCATTTATT
>JAOZOL010000679.1 GCA_029933295.1 Desulfobacterales bacterium
ATCCCGAGCTTATCCATGGCAATAATCATTTTGCAGATATTGGCCGATCCTTCCACCATGGTGTAGGTGGGAATGTCTCTGTAAAACCGGGCCACCGGGTATTCTTCTGAATAGCCGTATGCACCGAAAATTCGCATGGCGTAATTGGCACACCGGCTGGCGGTTTCCCCGGCAAAATACTTGGCCTGGGCCACATCCAGGCCGTTGTTTAAATTTCCCTGATCCTTTTCACAGGCGGCCCTGTAAACCAGTAAACGGGCCGCCTCAATTTCTGTGGACATTTGCGCAATCAGGTCCTGATTCATCTGAAAACTGCCGATGGGTTTGCCGAACTGTTTGCGTTCATTGCAGTATTTGACGGATGCATCCAGCAGTGCCTGGGAAACGCCGACCGCACCGGCAGCCGCAGATATCCGGGTCTGGTTTAATGAGGAAAAAACGATTTTAGCCCCATCTCCCGGAGCCCCTAAAATATTTTCTTTGGGCACTTTTGTATTATTTAAAAAGATTTCGCCGGTGGGTGATGAGAATGACCCCATTTTTTCAAGGCGAGTGGTTTTGATGCCGTTAAAATTTTTGGGTTCAATGACAAATGCGGACAGCCCTTTGGAGCCTTTTTTTTTGTCCGTGTATGCATAATAAATCATCACATCCGCAATGTCAGCGTTGGAAATCCAGGTCTTGGAGCCGTTGAGCAGCCAGTACTCCCCCATGTCCTTTGCTTCCGAAATGATTGCCATGACATCCGACCCGGCATCCGGTTCGGTAATGGCAAAACAGCCCAGATACTCCGCACGGACCAGTTTTGATATATATTTTTTTCTTAACGCTTCTTTGCCGTATTTATAAATGGTATACGCCGACCCAATACACTGCATGTTGATCTGAACCCGCAGGGAACTGGATACTTTGGCAATCTCTTCGGTAATAATGACCGCCGAAAGCCAGTCCAGGTCTTCCCCGCCGTATTGCTCGGGGATGCACATGCCGAAAAATCCCAGTTCTCCCATGGGTTTGATCACCTCATCATAGGGAACATAATGGTTTGCATCCCATTCATCCACATGGGGCGCGATTTGCTTGACGGCAAATTCCCGGACCGCTTTTTGCAGCATTACATGTTCTTTAGACAACTTAAAATCCATAATTGTCTCCGATGCGGCACCGCAAAAAGTTCAATTTCT
>JAOZOL010000219.1 GCA_029933295.1 Desulfobacterales bacterium
TCAGCTGAGGTATTTTTGTCCGCAGGATCTCATCCCTGAACGCTTCGTCCAGATACTGTTTAAACAGCCGGTAGAACTCTGGAGTCATCTGTTCAACCTGGAACTCAAAAATACCAACAGCCAGGAAAGCAATGCTATAAAATTTCGCCCCATCCCTCTTCGTATACCAGTTGATCAGGCCCTTTTCAGCCATCCGGTCCAGACAGGATTCCAACTCCAACGCCGACAGGTCGACATCACGAAGTCTTGGAGATATCTTCTCAACCGGCTCAGCAATAAGATTCAACCCGGCAGCAATCTTCGCCTCCTGCTCCGTGAAGAGATATTGTAAAAGCTCAATTTCCACCCCGGATTTGGTTGGCGGAAAACCGATGGGGAATTTATCCAGATGCTGTTGCAGTTGTTGGTAAACGTTTTTATTCATATGTTCAATATCTCCTTAGCAATGTTATGGACACGCTTATAAATGCCATCTACACATACGACTTTGATAAGCCAGTTCATGGTATAATACCGCATAACGATCCAATATTTGTTCCATCCCCATGGTTTCTTCAACCAATCGGCGGGCATTCTGCCCCAGCTTATGCCTCAAGTTGTCGTCATCCAGCAAGCTTGAAATTCCTGCAGCAAGCTCCTCAGCACCACGATTCACTAAGATATAATGACTGTCAGGCAATCCAAACGCTTTCGGCAACCCGGTAAAAGGAGTAAGTATCACTGGCAGGGACGAGGCCATGGCCTCCAGAACCACATTCCCCATGCCTTCCTTCTGGGAGGCAAAAGCAAAGACATCCGAACTCCGCAGGTATTCCTCCACATTATCTACCGATCCGGTAAAGTGAACCCGATCACCAGCTCCGGAAGCATTAACTAAAAACTTGAGTTTACGGGAAAATGAGCTCAAGTTCGGATCCACCTGATCATGGCGGGGACCTACAATAAATAAGTGCGCCCGGGGATATTTCAGGGTCAGAGAACCCCATGATTCTAACAATAAATCAACACCCTTGCGTGGATGAACAGCACAAACTGTGGTGATAACCTGATCATCATTTTTCAAACCCATAGATTCCCGCAGTTGCCGACGTTCAATGATCGTTCCCGGACGATAACGCTCCAGATCAACCCCGTTGGGAATCACCTCAAAACGTCTTTCGGGCACAAGTCCGGAAATAATATCCCTGGTCACTTCACTACTGGCAACCAGACAATCCAAGTGGCGATATAAGCGCTTCAATGACCACTTATAAACAGATCTTTGCAGAAATTCAACCGGCAGATCAGACGGCAATGTATAGGAAAAAACCCTGGCGATTCCAAGTATTCTCAGCCACATCAGCCAGGGAATCGAACGCGGCGGCAGAGGGGTGAGAAACTGGACAATATCCGGGTTTTGACCGCTATGAAAACAGAACTTGAGCAATGCCTGATTAAAAATGATGGTGCGACGCCAGCCGGTATGATCAGGAAGGCGCACCTGGTGAACAGTAATCCCCTCCACAGAGTCAGTGGGGATGAGCTCCCCAGGACAGTATTGATACCATGGCTGAGAATGATCCTCGTCAGTAATTTTTTTGGCTTTTGGGGTCCCCGTCACTACCGTGACCTTAATACCCCTTTTACGCAAACCGGGAAGGTAACGCCAGAAGCGCAACTCAGCACCGCCTCGGGGAGGATAGATGATAGGCGAAGCAAGATAAAGATTTATTTTTCGATTGGAGGTTCCCATTTAATCAGGTAGAATTTTCCATCTCTCATTTTTTGCCTTTACATCCCATGGTAAAAACATATCTGGACAGGGGGACTACCCGAACATGCTGAAAACGGCCCAGAATATTCCCCAGATGATTAACCCGCTCCTGTATTTCATCAGCAGTGACTCCGGGGAAGCGATGCCGATGATAGGCAAAATTATTCCGGTGGCCCGGGCGGCGCATATTGATCTTTTTACTGACCGTACGCACCCGATTGTGCAGCCAGCCCCGCAGATATTTTCCCAGGGGAACAGCCGGAGGAGGATCCTGCAGATACCCGGCATCAACCAGGACATCAACCATCCGGTCGCAGGATAATCGCCCGTCAAGAGCGGCAATGTGCGGCCCCAGAATCCGACTGCGTTCTAATTCATCTACAGGACCCTTTTCGCCATTTACTATTTCTTTCACCTGTAAACAAAGCTCATCCAGCGAGTACGCCCGATAACTTACCTCATTGGGCAGATCATCATCATATTTCCCTCCCGTCACCGGCTGATAAGCTACAACTGGCGTTCCCAGTACCGCTGCTTCAATCATGGTAGTACAACCATTGGCAACCAGGACTTTTGCCGCCAGCAGCCAGGGGGTGACGCTGTCCTCATTAATAATTTTCAGGTTCGGATAGTCTCTGGTAATGTCCAGCCATGGCTGATGGCTCTCTGCCGGATGGGGACGTACAATAATGTTCATCTTCGGCACCGACCGGCACAAGGCCGGCAGCATTTCCTGAAAATACTCAAACAGCACCTGCTTCAATCGACCCTTGCCGGCATCAAAGGTTTCCTCACCACCCGCCTCCAGTTCCAATGCCGGTTGCTTCAGTTCACTCAGGTGTGGAAAGAAATGATTGACCTTGCTGAAATTGGTATTGATGAGGATGAAATCTCCATATTGCTCCTTCAGCATATCGGCTTTCTGCTGATAGAAGGAACGCAATTCAGGTCGCAGCAAATCAATGCGGGGGTTGCCGGTAAGATGGACCGGCGTCCCGGCATAACCGGGATAACCACACAACACCCGGGCATCATCCTCGCCCCAGGCCAGCAAATGGGATAATTCTTTCAAAGTAACGGGAGACAGCCGCCAGCGGTAATATTCATCATCAGGCCAGCGCACCAAACCCTCTTCATCCCAACCAACAATCTCATGACCAAGATCACGCAGGATGGTAAACATCCTGATGCTTAAAGTCCGCATACTTTTGGCCAGATAAACACCACGAGGCAGAGAATCAACCGAGTAATGAATAAAGGCCCGGGAACCGATAATAACTGGAAAACCACGCTCAACCGCGGCACAAGCCAGGAGAATCTTGGCATCCAATTCCCTTACCTGACTTTCCACCGGAATAATAATCGTTGAAGGTTTATCCATCATAAAAATCCTCAAACATTCAAAAACAAGAGGGTATAGAAGCCGCAGCTGGACTTTTTAATCCTCAGCCTGACCAATCAATTCTTGCCAGCGGGAAGTAAACGCTTTATGCAATCCGGCATCAGAAGAAATCATGCCAATCTCCTGGTTAAGCCACCATGAGCGACTTGTCCAGTTAAAACTGCCAAAAATAACCCAACGTTTTTCACCACCATCAACCAGAATAAATTTATCATGCATGGGCAAGCCAGTTTCACCCCCCAGGCGCCGAAAAAAAATCCCGGCATCCCTGATAATTTTTTCCGCCGACGATGGAACCCGCCGCAAGCTAGAGTCTGCCAAAACTTCCACCTTAAAACCCTTTCTGGCAAGTTTTATCAGTTTGCTGGCCATGGTCGGTCCCTTCAGGTGAGAGATGACAAATTTCAAGCGATAATCTGGAGTTAAAGAGTGCAAGAAATGTAAAACCGGGTGTGGAGAAAAACGTGGCAAAAAAAAGATTCGCCCTTTTTTTGTCTTTAATTGTAGATTATTATAAATGGAAAAGCGTTGGCTGCCATGCATTCCCATCCTGTGAAGATACCTGGCATGGGCAACCAGATGACGCACCACCCCAAGGTCATTCACACCAACCAAAACATTATAGCCACGGTTTTGGTCACCAATTTCCCTGATAATTTCTGGATATTCTTCTGGCTGATCCCCTGAAGGGTTGTAAGAACCCAAAAAAGCCACTGGCTGAGGATGAGAAAAGCAATACAGTTTTTCGTGCAGGTGGGGTTTCCAGCCAATCCTGAACCGGGGCGACAACAGGGGCAGAGACAGGGAACGAAATCCCGACCCCAGACCTTGTGGTCCGTCAAGCATTTCGCTCACGGCATCATTGGCATGAGAAGTACGCGGCTGTTTTTCAATGGTTACCGTCACCCTGACCCCGCGACGCTGAGCAGCCAGTAAATCTTCGGCAAGCCGCCGATCACGAAAGTAATAAGTTACCCAATCAATAGATCCTCCGGCAGGAACCGCCTTTATCCGCTCTTCAAGTAAATCCCGCAGGACTCCTGGACGTCGATTGCCTCCGCCGAAAAAGACTTCTGGCAAGGAAAAAGTAAAGGAATCTGAATGAATGAAATTACGGTACTTCTCAACAGACAAAGTTTAACCCATCCAACAATGGAATAAAAAAATCATGGTGCAAGATTTTCTGAACCAGAAACCAGAACAACACCTTCATCCTGCAGCACCCGGTAGGTACGATCGGCCACTTCAACCATGGCCGGCTGGTGAGAGATTGCCAGAATAATCAATTCCTGGCGTAAGTTCTGTAACGTATGACAAATGGCAGCTTCACTTTCAGGATCCAGTGCACTTGTTGCTTCATCAAGAATCAGCAGTTTAGGTTTATGTACCAGAGCCCGGGCAATGGCCAATCTCTGCCGCTGGCCGCCAGACAATCTTCCTCCCTGTTCGCCTACACTGGAATACATCCCTTGCGGCATAGAAG
>JAOZOL010000220.1 GCA_029933295.1 Desulfobacterales bacterium
ATAAATATCCGAATGGTTTCTTAATGCCTATATATCATAGGAAGAAAACAGATTTAAAGGCATCCCGGATGAAGCCGTATGATTTAAAGTATAACCAAAAGGACAAAGAAATTTAATCGATAGCATTAAACCTGCATACCTCAAAACAACTCATGCATTTAATGCATTTTTCATTATCAATAACAGCAACCTCTTTTTTTTGCCAGGTGATGGCATCAGCCGGGCAGGTTTTAAAGCAGAGTCCGCATTTTTTACACAGATCCGGATTGACTTTGAATTTTAAAAGAGCCACGCAACGCTTGGCCGGGCATCTTTTTTCAACAATATGCGCGATGTATTCGTCTTTAAAATAGCGCAGCGTGGACAGCACGGGATTCGGCGCTGTCTGGCCAAGGCCGCATAGGGAAGAATTTTTAATGACTTCAGATAGTTCTTCTAATGTCTGGATATCCTTGAGCTCCCCCTTTCCCTGGCAGATTTTTTCAATTATTTCCAGTAAACGCCGGGTGCCTTCACGGCATGGCGTGCATTTTCCACAGGATTCATCCTGGATAAAATCCAGAAAAAATCGGGCCATATCCACCATGCAGGTCTTTTCGTCCATTACAATCACGCCGCCGGACCCCATAATGGCACCGACTTTCACGATTTCTTCATA
The DNA here is from genome assembly GCA_029933295.1 of Desulfobacterales bacterium. GTDB lineage: Bacteria > Desulfobacterota > Desulfobacteria > Desulfobacterales > Desulfosalsimonadaceae > JAOZOL01. The sequence goes on from JAOZOL010000220.1 coordinate 659, forward strand.
GTCAATGGGGGTGTCAAGACATTGGGTGGGGATGCATCCGCCTGAAGGCCCTCCGAGCTGGACGGCTTTGAATTTTCTTTTTTTCGGGATTCCTCCGCCGATGTCAAAAATCATTTGGCGAAGGGTAATCCCCATGGGAACTTCCACCAGGCCGATGTTGTTCACTGCGCCGGTTAGTGCAAATACTTTGGTCCCTTTACTGGTTTCCGTTCCGATGCTGGCATACCACTCGCCGCCGTTTAGAATGATTTGAGCGATGTTGGCAAGGGTTTCAACATTATTTAAAACCGTAGGTTTTTCCCATAATCCCTGATTGGCCGGAAACGGGGGCCGGGGCCGGGGCATGCCGCGTTTGCCTTCAATTGAACGCATGAGCGCGGTTTCTTCTCCGCAAACAAAAGCGCCGGCTCCCTGGTATATTTCAATATCAAAGTTAAATCCGCTTTTTAAGATATTTTCGCCTAAAAGTCCGTAATCACGAGCCTGTTTAATTGCAAGATCCAGCCGGTGCAGCGCCAGCGGATATTCTGTCCGGCAATAGATATATCCTTTGTTTGCGTTGATGGCGCGGGCTGCAATAATCATGCCTTCTAAAACCGCATGGGGGTCCGCTTCCAGAACGCTTCGATCCATAAATGCACCGGGATCGCCTTCATCGGCATTACAAAGAACATATTTGGTATCATTGGTTGATCTGCTGGCAAATTCCCATTTTAATCCGGTGGGGAACCCGGCACCGCCACGGCCCCTGAGCCCGGACTTTTTTATTTCAGATATGACCTGTTCCGGCGTCATTTCCGTCAGAGCCTTGGCTGCGCCAAAATAACCGTCCCTGGCAATATATTCATCAATAATTTCCGGATCGATCATCCCTTTGTTGCGCATGACCCGGAATTCCTGGTGCGTGAAAAAGGGGATATCGTCCATTTTGGGTATGGTTTTCTCGGACGCGGGCTCAACATATTGAAGCCGCTTGACCGGACGACCTTTTAGAAAGTGTTCTTCAACAAGTTCCGGTACATCTTTGGCGTTTAATTTTTGGTAAAAAATTCCTTCCGGCTGGACCAGCATGACCGGGCCGACGGCGCAGAATCCATTGCAACCGGTCTCAATAATTTTGATTTCCTGGTCAAGGTGGGTGCGTTTCAGTTCTTTTTCAAGCGCATCCTGAAATACTCGGCTTCCGTTTGCCTGGCACCCGGAACCGCCGCAAAGCATTAGTTGAAGTCGGTTTTTTTCCATTTTGGCTGTCCTTATTTCTGGCTTTTTAGAGTAAAAAAAGAAATTGGTCTCAAGGTTCAAAGATCAAAAAATGTGACCGGTTATTCGTAATGTTCAAGGAGCGATTTGACCTGGCTTGGTGTAACACCCCCATAAGTGTCCTGGTCCACCACCAGAACCGGGGCCAGGCCGCATGCTCCCAAACACCGAACCGCCTCTAAAGAAAATCGCCGGTCTTTTGTGGTTTCTCCTTCTTTTATGCCATATTCATTGGATATACGACTTGTGACTTCTCTAATGCCTTTGACGTAACATGCGGTTCCGAGACATGCTTTGATAGTATGCCGGCCCTTGGGTATTAAAGAGAACAGGGAATAAAACGTCGCCACGCCAAGGACTTCACTGCGGGGAAGATTTAAACCATAGCTGATATAATCAATGAGTGCCATGGGAAGATATCCGACAATATCCTGGGAAAGTCTGAGTACGGGAATTACAGCACCATCCATTTTATAATGGGCGGCAATAATTTCATCAAGTTTTGGAATCATTTCCGATGATATATCCGGGTGAATTAGTTGCATAGAGATTCTCCATTGAATAATTTTAAATATATAAAGCAAATATAATTTTAAAATCTTATTTCATAATATATATATAATGTCAATGAGGTCTATTTATTTTCTTCGTTTAACCGATCAAGCCCGGCATTGGGGCCCAGGAGGATGAGTATGTCGCTGTCTTTGATAACAAATCCGGCTTTGGGCATCAGTATTTGTTCGGGAACCAGTGATTTGATGGCGATAACCTGGGTTTCGTATCGATTAATGAGATCCAGCTCCTGGAGGGTTTTGCCGATAAATTTATTTGGCGGCACCCATTCGATGATACTGTAGTCGTCAAGAAATGGCAGGTAATCCAGGATGTTCGGGTTATTAAGCCGTTCGGCCAGGGAAACAGCCATGTCTTTTTCAGGAAATATGATTTCGGTGGCGCCGATATTGTAAAGAATCCGGCTGTGGGGGTCTGAAATCGCTTTGGCGATGATCTGTTTGATGCCGATATCCTTGATATTCAAAGTGGTTAATATCGATGCCTCCATGTGCGATCCGATGCATATAACTGCCGTATCCATGTCTTTGATGCCCAGCTGTTCCAGTGTTTTTTTTTCAGTGGTATCTGCAACGACCGCCTGGCTGACACTGTCCTTAATTTCCTGAATCGGTTTGGAGTTAATATCAATGGCCAGTACTTCATGGCCTTTTTCATAAAGTGAGGTGGCCAGATAAAATCCGAAGTTTCCGAGTCCAATAATGACAAATTGTTTCATACCTTGCCTCATCCAATCATAATATTTTCTTCTGCGAATTGATATGATGATAATGACGTCCGGCTGACCGCGATAGCGATAACCAGGGGGCCCAGTCGCCCAATGAACATAATAAAGGTGATGATGAGTTTTCCCACCACGGTCAATGTCGGGGTTATACCGGTGGACAGGCCCACCGTGCCGAAGGCGCTAATGACTTCAAAACAGATTTCTAAAAATTTCCCTCGGCTGCTGATATGCGAAACGTCACCGAGTTCTGTGATATTCAGAAGCAGAATGCCTATAAAAACAACCCCCAATGAGATTAAAACAATGCTGATAGCTTTACCGACACTTTTATCAGAAATTTTTCTGTTAAACAGGTGTGGGTATCCACTTCCCTTCAGCCGGGATATCCATATTATAAAGAGTGTGGTGGCGGTAGTTGTCTTGATCCCTCCGCCGCAGGACCCTGGAGACGCACCAATAAACATAAAAATCATTAGAATAAAGAGGCTGCCATTGGCCATTGAACCTATGGGCAGTGAATTAAAACCTGAGGTTCTTGCATTCACGGCCTGAAAAAAAGAGGCCAGCACACGATCGGGCAATGAAAGCGGTGACAGCGTATTATGCCATTCCATTAACCCTACCAATAGTGTACTGGTTAACAGGAGAAATGCTGTGGAAGATAATACAACTTTTGTATGAAGGCTCAGCCGCGGCCATGTCCGCCGGTTATACGGAAACTGCTCTTTGAGTTCCATAAGAACAGGGAAACCGATACCGCCGAATATAATTAATAAGCAGAAAATAAGGTTTAAGGGGATGTTTTCCCGGTAAGGCGTCATGCTGTTTGTTAACGTTGAAAAACCGGCATTGCAGAATGCGCTGACCGAATGAAAAACAGACAATTTTAAAGATTGTGATATGTCATGGCTGGAATGAAAACAGAAAAACATAATAATGACCCCAATCCCTTCAATCGTCAGGGTTAAGATCAAAATTGCCCGAAGGGTTTGAGAAATGGTATATTTGCTCTTATTTATAAATGTATCATGGATAATGGTACGACCTGCCAGGCTGGAACGTTTTTTCAGCATAAATATGATAATCGTTGATATGGTCATGATGCCTAAGCCGCCGACCTGAATAAGTGCAACAATAATCCATTGGCCCAGGGAATTGAATGCCGATCCGGTGTCCACAACCGTAAGGCCGGTTACACAGACAGCGGATGCAGAGGTAAATAACGCATCAATAAGGCGGATGGGCGTGCTGCCGGCCTGGGGCAGCATTAAGAGAATCGTGCCGGTCAGAATCATCAGGACAAAGGAAAAAATTGTAAACCGGGCCGGAGACTGAATCAGCAGTTTTATAAATTTGTTTAAAAGATCAGGCATAATATTTTCAAAAATAACATGTGTGACAATGTTTTATGATTATCA
>JAOZOL010000680.1 GCA_029933295.1 Desulfobacterales bacterium
ACAAAGCTCTTTAAACCGTCTTTTAACATTTTTACATTAAAATTTATAAGAAAGCCTTGTTTTATTTCAGCTAATTTCATGTAAGTCAGCAGTTGGGCTTCATGGATTCCTTTTAACGCTTCGACACTTTTTAACTCTAAAATAATTTCATCTTCGACCAAAATGTCTACACGATAACCACAATCAAGGCGAGTCCCTTTGTATTGAACCGGCAATGGGTGTTGAAGTTTGAAAGATATGTTGTTTAAATTAAGTTCATGCGCCAGACATTGTTCATAGGTGGATTCAAGGAGGCCTGGACCCAGTGTCTTGTGAACTTCGATGGCACAGCCGATCACTTTGTTTGATAATTCACTAAATCTCATTCTTCAAGCCCTTCATGCGCTTCATGGTGTTTTATTTTTCATTGAAACTTCTTTGTTTAAACGCGGTTAGTAATGATAAATTTACCCGGTCTGAATTTCAGCCCTGATTTGTTCCAGTTTTGTCTTTGCATGCGGGATGAACTGAATAAAGTCTTCAAGTGTCTTGCATCCGTAATCATCGCAATGGGCGCAGTTTTCCACCTCTTTTTCCATTCCGCATTTCCGGATTCCGCATGTCTTACAATGGCCGAAGAGTTTGTCACTTCCGGACTGACAGCCGACGCAGTTGATGTCTTCAGTTTTGAGGTTAAAACCAAACTGTTTGCTCCATTTTTGTGCAACGTCTTCTCTCAGCTTGTCATCATTTGCCTGTGTGGCGAGATATGTCGGGCATTCGTTACACACCAAGCCGCAATAGGATATCATTTCCGTCATGGGGTCCTCCTTAAGGGTGATGCTTCATCATATTATTCACCATGAAGCACATGAAGATCATGAAGGGATTAAAGAACAAAGCTCTTTAAACTGTCTTTTAACAATTCGACACTTTTTAATTTTAAAATAATTTCATTCTTCAAGCCCTTCATGCGCTTCATGGTGTTTTATTTTTCATTAAAAAATCCATTCAACCGCCCCAACTTGAGGTCGCAAATTGCGACCTCCAATGATCCGATTTCTTTTTTGTAAATTCGAATGCCTGGCCTGAAGGGAATTCCGGACACCATACATAATTAATTCGGAGTTAATTTTCATTTATTTAAACACCATGATCTCAGTGCGCAGATCATGCGGTAAAAAGCTTTTCATGGTAATGAATT
>JAOZOL010000221.1 GCA_029933295.1 Desulfobacterales bacterium
CTTTTAAAGAGATGGCCCAATTGAAAGTTGCTCTCTGGTATAACAACAAAGATATTCGAATAGAAGATGTTCCCAGGCCAAAGCCCGGCCCGGCAGAAATGCTTGTTAAAATCATTTCATGCGGCATATGCGGGAGTGATATTGTTGAATGGTACAGGCTCCCCAGAGCCCCCCTTGTCCCCGGGCACGAAATAGGCGGACAAGTCGTTGAAACCGGAGAATTAGTAAAAAAATATAAACCCGGAGACCGGGTCTTTGTGGCTCCAAAAGTGCCCTGCATGAAATGTTACTATTGTAAAAACGGACACTACCCGGTCTGCTCAACTGTTAAAGACAGGATGCCCGGCGGATTTTCGGAATTTATTGTTATTCCCGAATCATTGGTGAAACACGGCACATATCTGTTGCCTGACAGGATATCCTATGACCAAAGTACTTTTATTGAACCTGTCGCATGCGCTGTCAGAGCCCATCATTTATCTAAATTACATAAACACCAGACAATACTGGTGATGGGCTGCGGTATGTCCGGGCTGATTCATATAAAACTGGCAAAAGCAAAAAATTGCAAAATAATCGCCGCAGACATCAACAAAAAAAGACTCGAATTTGCCGCTTTAGTCGGCGCGGATATTATCATTGATGCAGCAGAAAATATCCATGAACGACTGATTTTAGAAAACACAAAAAAGGCTGATGTCGTTGTTTTATGCACATCCGCACTTTCAGCAATAGAACAGGCATGGGATTGCGTGGATAAAGGGGGAGCCGTCGTCTTTTTTGCAGTCCCCGGACCGGATGAGAAAGTTTTTATTCCTGTCAATAAATTCTGGACAAATGAAATCAGAATACTCACGTCTTATTATTGTGGACCGCCTGACATAATAGATGCCATAAACCTGATAGAAACAGAAACCATAAAAGTTAAAGATATGATTACGCATAAATTACCGCTCAATGATATTGCAAAGGGCTTTCAACTTGTGATGGATGCAGATACGTCAATGAAAGTGATTATCACGCCCAATGAATGAGGATCAAATTTTGCAACTTCTCAATAAGGCATTTGTCGGGTTACGTCCGGCACTCAAATCTGTGTGTGTTGTATTGTTTCCCGCAAAGATTACCAAAATTTGAGTGCCGGACTAACCCGACCTTCGAATGTTCCTCCGCCCGGACTTATGGAGAAGTTTCCAAATTGCTAAGAAACCAACTGAAAGGATCATCCATGATTGGCTTTGAAAGTGTTGAAGACGTTGCCCAAAAGCTTGAAAGTGTTGATTACATCCCGTCCCGGGAGATCGCCACGGTTGTTTATCTGGCCGCTGCCACCCAGAAACCGATTCTGGTGGAAGGACCTGCCGGCGCCGGAAAAACAGAGCTGGCAAGGGCCCTTGCCCGGTGCCTGAATTTAAAAAAAATACGGCTCCAGTGCTATGAAGGCTTAGATGAAGCAAAAGCGCTTTATGAATGGGAATATGCCAAGCAGCTGTTGTATACCCAGATGATCAAGGAAAAAATCAATGACCTGATTGCCGAATCATCCTCCATCACCGAAGCAGTGGAAAAAATTGCGGAACAGGAAGATGCCTTTTTTTCAGAACGATTTCTCCTGGCCCGCCCCCTGCTCCAGGCCATAACATCTGAAGAACCGGTGGTACTTTTAATTGATGAAATCGACAAATCCGACCCGGAATTTGAAGCGTTTCTGCTGGAATTGTTAAGCGATTTTCAGGTGTCGATTCCGGAAATCGGCATCTGGAAAGCCATACATATTCCCATTGTCGTGTTAACATCCAACAACTACAGAGACATCAGTGATGCGCTCAAACGCCGGTGCATCCATCTCTATATTGATTATCCGGAAAAAGATTTAGAAAAACGGATTGTTCAGTTAAAAATTCCTGAAATTGAAATTCGGCTTGCGGACCAGATAGTGGAGACCATCAATAAAATCCGCGACCTTGATCTTAAAAAACGTCCCTGTATTTCTGAAACCATTGACTGGGCAAAAGCCCTGATGGTGCTCCAGGTGAACGATCTGTCACCCCAGGTATTGTCTGACACCATCAACGTTATCTGTAAATACCAGATAGATACAACGATGGTGAGGGAGTCGATGGACAAAGTTTTGAAATAGATCGATGATCAACTTAATCTTAAATTTTGTTACAGCGTGCCGAACGTCCGGTCTTCGGGTATCAACGGCTGAAGTCATTGACAGCGCCCGACAGTTTGAACTGATTAATTTATTGGACGAAGACCAGTTCCGGACGACACTGCGCGCCAACTTTGCCAAAAGCCGCAGAGAGCAGAGAGATTTTGACCGGCTCTATAATCTTTTTTTCCATGACATGCTACCTGACACGGACATTGATATTAAAAATCCCCAAAAAGATGAAATACGAAATGCATTAGACCAGATAAAAACAGAAATCAATGAAGATCCCCTTGCTGAAGCCATTTTCGACTTTCTTGCCGGCGATCCTATTCCCTATTTAAAAGAAATACAGCGGCTGGAGACGTTAGGCGAAGAAACGACAAAAGCATTAAAATCAAACCTTTCCCAGTTGTCCAGCCGGCTTGAAATTATGCTCCGCATCAATCAAACCAGAAACCGGCTGATACAATTACAGAATGATAATAGCACAGACTCTCAGCCCGGACAAAACCGGGGCATGGCGGCGCATCTGTTGAAAAGGCTGGAGGTGGCCAACCGAATGCTCACCCAGGAAACTCGTCCTTATAATGACGGCTTAAAACAGGTAAACGCCTATGACAAGCAGTATTCCGGTCTTGGCGAACGTCCGTTTTCGAACCTGACGGAAATCGAAATCGAACAAATGCGTTCTGTCATTGATCAACTGGTGCGAAAAATGAAAGATGTGATGAGCCGGCGGTATGCGACCCGCAACAAGGGGGCGTTGGATGTCAAAAAAACATTACGCACCGCCCAACGATACCACGGCGTTCCCATTGAAATCATATACCGCCGGAAACCTTTACGAAAAACAAAAGTTGTTACCCTTTGTGATGTGTCCGGATCTGTCTGGTCTGCAGCACGGTTTATGCTCAACATGATCTATTCCATGCAGGACTGTTTTTCTGATGTTAAAAGTTTTGCCTTTGTGTGCGGCCCCACCAATATCACGGATATTTTTGAAAAACATGAGGTCAACAAGGCCATTGAAAAGGTCTTGACCGATACCAATATCAATTTTGACGCGCTCACGGATTACGGAGAAGTCTTTTATCAGTTCCACCGGGACTACCTGAACCTGTTAAGCAAAAAAACCACGCTTATTATTGTGGGAGATGCCCGCTCAAATTATCACAACCCCCAGGAAAAGCTGCTTGATGAAATGCGCGCCAAATGCCGGCGGGTCATCTGGCTGAATCCGGAACCCGAACAATTCTGGGGTTCGGGTGACAGTGAAATGAATACCTATAAGGCATTTTGCCATGAAGTCCGCCCCTGCCGGAATCTCAATCAATTGATTTATTTCATAGAGGATCTGGTGTTTTAATGTCTTGTTTCAGAAAAAAAGGATAGGAGCCATGGAAAAAATAAAATCAAACGCACAACTCATATTTGCATTCAGCATCATTTGTCTGGCAATGGCCATTGTATATTTCGCTCTGGAATTATCCGCATTCAGAACGGATTTCCCCGACATATTGACGCAAATGGAAAACACATCAAAAGTCATTTATCCCACCGTAAACGGCATTGCAAAAATCGGTGACAATGTTCCGCTGATTGCAGACGAAATAGACAAAGTCAGAGAAATTATGCCATCCATATTAGAAGAAGTAAAAGCAACCCGTAAATCCATGCCCGGTGCCCTGGAAAAAATTCACATTATTATGAAGCAGGTTGAAGAAACACGAAAGGTTTTGCCGGAAATTATCGAAGAAGTGAGGCAAACCCGTGAAATGATCCCGGGTATCCTTGAAGAAATTCACGGTCTCAAAGAACAGATCCCTCCCATTGTAGAGGAAATAAAAAAAATCCAGAAACAGTTGCCGGACACGCTTGAAACCATTGACAATGCGTCTGAATCCGTCTACGCATTTTCAACGGAACTGGGAAAAACCCGGCAACTCGTGCCGGATATTCTAAAAGAGGTTAAACAGACGCGGGAGGCCATGCCTGAAATATTAAATCATGCTGAACGGATCGTCGTCCAGGGACAGAAATTCGGCGCAGACGCTGGCACAGGGGCGGTCAATGGGCTCATCCGCGGCATATTAAATCCTTTAAATATTACCACACGGTTAAAAGAGCTGGTGCTTCCGGGGCATGATATCGCCACCCTGACTGATACCGACATCGAGTTAATGAGAAAAACAACAATAGAAACCGTTGAAAACAAAAACGTGGGCACGATTGCAAAATGGAACAACCCAAAATCTAAAAATCACGGCACCATCACTGTGTTAAAAAAATTCTTTGAGGATGCCGCAGAATGTAAAGAAATCCGAACCCAAATCTGGATCAACAAAGAAAAAACCCATGATTTTAATGTGATCTTTTGCCGCCAGAAAGATGGAACCTGGTTTGAAAAATAAAAAAAACATCCATTGCCTAATGCTGTCTGGTCGTGTAGGTAATCAATATTATTTT
>JAOZOL010000028.1:0-11917 GCA_029933295.1 Desulfobacterales bacterium
CCTGCCAGCACATAGGAAGCGGTTCCCATATCACCGGGGATCAAAATCGGCTGGCCAACATCCTTATATTCTTCACACAGCGCCGGGTGCCCCGGGGGAAATGCCCGGGTGGCGCCTTTTCGATGAACACAGACCCGCTGTTTTTTACCGTCTATCACATGTGTTTCGAACTTGGCAATATTGTGACATACATCATAAACCAGGTCCATGGCAAGGTCTCTGGGGCTGATACCAAAAACCCGCATCAATACGTCCTTGGCACGATGCATGAGAACCTGCCGGTTGGCCCAGGCAAAATTTGCGGCACACGCCATGGCCCGGTAATACTGTTTTCCGGCTGGTGATTTGATTTTCGCGCAGGCAAGCTGACGATCAGGCACCGGCACGCCATCGATATGCAGCCGTTTAGCCATGGAAGACAGAAAATCATCGCAAATTTGGTGGCCCAGCCCCCGGGACCCGGTATGGAGCAATACCGTGATATGCTGTTCAAAAAGACCAAAAGCCCTTGCGGCCGCTTTGTCAAATATTTCGTCAACCACCCCGATTTCAAGAAAATGATTGCCCGAGCCAAGGGTGCCCAGCTGCTTTTTGCCCCGATCCAGTGCCCGCTGGCTCACAGCCGACGGGTCCGCATCTGCCATGCAGCCGTTATCCTCGGTATGTCGGATGTCCGTTTCCTCACCATATCCATTCCGGATCGTCCACGGACTGCCTGTTTTAAGGGCTTTTTTTAAATCCGGATATGATAGTTTCACGTTACTGGTGGAGCCGACACCAGCTGGTATAGCGCCATAAAGGGCGTTTACCAGGTTTTCGAGCTGAGGCCGTGCTTCTTTGTCCGTCAGGCCGGTCACTGCCAGACGAACGCCGCAGTTGATGTCATAACCCACACCGCCCGGAGATATTACTCCGGTGTCGCAGTCAAAACCGGCCACACCGCCAATGGGAAACCCGTACCCCCAGTGGATGTCCGGCATGGCCATTGCTGCATTTAAAATTCCCGGCAGCTGGGCCACATTCACAAGCTGTTTAAAGGTTTCATCTTTTTTAACGGCATTGATCATGTCCGTGCTGGAATAGATTCGGGCCGGCACCAGCATGGGGCCCTGTTTTTCAATTTCCCAGCGAAAGTTGTCTATTTGTTTAAGTTCCATGAAAATGGCCCTTAATCAATATTAAACATCAAAAATAATGGTCGCCTGCCAGCCGTCATCGGTCCGGTCAACAGAGATGCCATGATAGGTGACGGCCTTAATATCCATTAAAATCTCATGTGTTTTTGGTATATATGTATCACAGGTGATGTCTGCTGTCAGGTGGTTATTATCGATTTCATTTATATATATCTGTTTGACCAAAAGGTTCTCTATGGTCCAGAAAGCTAAGAGTTCGCGAAGAAAATTAATCAGCAGGTCTGCTCTGTCGATCCCGGAAACCTGAAACTTTCTTGTATGACTGCCTTTTAGTTGATCCATATCAACAATCTGTTCATACATGGCACGGGCGGCCGTCTCAAACAGGTCTTTTATGTTGCCGCCGGTCACATGAATGCCGATATCAGCCGTATGATCAATGAGTTCATAGGGCATCAGGCGTTTGTCCAGAGAATGTCGCCTGTTTTTTCCATATGATAGCCGCCGAGCTGTTTTACACGCGATCGAAATTCAGAGGAGGCGATAATATCCATCAGGAGTCTGATGTTATCGGATTCAAACACATCGGCCGGAATCAACAGATCATAAGATTCCGTAACAACAGGTATAAAATCAAGATTCAATGCTTTGGCTGCCGCGTAAATACCTAAGCCGGCATCAGCAGTTCCGCTTAAAACAGCCACGGCCACGGCCATATGGGTAAATTCTTCATTTTCATATCCGGAAATATCTAAAGGATTCAGCCCCATCTGATTGAGCTTAAAATCTAACAGAATCCGGGTGCCGGAACCGGACTGGCGATTAATAAAGGATACGTCTTTTCTGCACAGATCTTTGATGTCCTTGATATTTTCAGGATTGCCGGGTTTGATGATCAGACCCTGGTCCCGCCTAACCAGATGAACCAGCTTTACAGGCGTATCAGGCAGATATTTTTTAATGTAGGAAATATTGTAGCTGCCGTCTTCCGGGTTTAACAAATGGGTGCCGGCCAGATGGCATAATCCTTTTTTGATTGCCATAAGACCGCCCATGCTTCCCACATGAGACGATGAAAGAGAGATGCGGCTGCTTTTGCCCCTTACCAGATCGGCTATCACATCCATGGTGTTGTCATGGCTTCCCACAGCCACAATGGTATTTTCGATGACTTTAACCGGACGAAGCAGGGTCGCTTTTATCGGTTTGTTCTCTGCAATCCCTTCAATATGGTTGGGTATCCGGATAATTCCGTCAGCTTCCGTAAAACTGGTGATGCACCCGGCACCCCGGGGAAGGGGGGTTGCCACGATTTTATCTCCCACGCAGCCCAGTTTAACCCGCAAAAATTCTTCAAGCCCGAGTTTTGACGGTATTTTTTTGGTCGGAGTGACTTCAATTTCATGGATTTGTGCATCCGGCTGATTCATCATTCGATAAATAAACGGCCGGATTAGTTGATCAAACGCGATAATGGCTGATACCGGATATCCCGGAATCCCGAAGGTCGGTTTTTTGTTTATTTTTCCGATAATAACGGGTTTTCCCGGCATCATGGTGACGCCGTGGACCAGTACCTCTCCCAGCCTGGAAATGACCATTTTGGCAAAATCTTCCGAACCTGCGGATGATCCACCCACAATGAACAGGATGTCGGCATCACCGGTCGCGGCATCCTGAATAAGCTTTGATATAAGATCAAAATCATCTTTAATGATGCTGTTTCGGGTATATTGTCCGCCGCAGGTTTCAACAAGTTTGCCCAGCATATGGGAATTGGATTCCAGCACCTGGCCGGGATTTAAGTTTTTTAATACTGCCTGTTGATGATCAACCAGTTCAGACCCTGTGGGCTGAATGAAAATGTGTGGTTTTTTCCAGACAGCAACAGTTGAAATACCGGCGGAGATAAGCGCGCCGATACAGTATGGTGTAATCTTCTGGTTTCTGGCAAATACCAGCTCCGTGGCCACAATGTCTTCTCCCATGCGCCGGACATTTTGCCAGGGAAATGCCGGGGCTTCAATTTCAACCTGGGCTTCATCCAATACATTGATATTTTCGATCATGATGACTGCATTGGTGTTCTCCGGCATCACATGACCGGTATTGATATAAGATGCATCGTTGCCGATAATCAGTGTTTTTGGGGCATATTCGCTGGCGCCGAAGGTGGATTCGGCTAAAACGGCAATGCCGTCCATGGCGGCTGCATGAAAATTAGGAGAGGAAATTTTTGCATAAACAGGTTCTGCCAGAACACGGTCGACTGCATCGGTGACGTCAATTTGTTCAGCCGACAATCGGCTGGATAACGCAAACGCGTCAAAAAGAATTTGACGGGCTTGTTTAAGTGTTTTCATTTTCAGGTAGATGTTTCGTTTATTTGTCATGATTTTTTTATATCGGAATCACCGATACCTCTGTTCCCTTATTAAGTCCTTCAGTATTCATATCAATTTCAATCAGGCCGTCTGCCTGGACCATGGTATTGATCAGACCGGATTTACCAAGGATCGGTTCGGCCCATAACACGTTATCTGATTTTTTTAATCGTACCCGCACAAAATCGATCCGGCCCTGAGCAGATGACAGATTCCTGCTGATTTTTGCTAAAATATAAGGCTGATTTCGATTTTTAAGAAGATCCTTGCCGCCGGCATGTTCGACAAAGGGTCGAACCACCCGGTCGAATACGACCATGGCGGATGTTACATGGCCGGGCAGCCCCCATACCGGTTTGTTGCCGGCTTTTGCCAGAATAGTCGGTTTCCCGGGGCTCATGGGTATGCCATGAACAAGGATTCTGGAATTATTCAAAGCGTTTAAAACATCTATGGTCAGGTCCCGGGTTCCCACGGAGCTGCCGCCGGAAATGACGATCATGTCTGAGTTTTTGACAGCCAAAGTGCATTTTTCAAACAGGGCCTGATAATCATCTTTAATAATCCCATAGGATACCGCAAGCCCGCCGCTGTTTATAATCTGACTAAACAGGGAGTAGGAATTGATGTCGCGAACCTGGGCCGGACCCGGAGTGGCCTGAATAGGAACTATTTCATCGCCGGTTGATAAAATTCCGATCACCGGTTTTTTATAAACATCCACCCGGTCTTTTCCAAGGGCTGCGAGCAGACCGATTTCCTGGGGACGAATTTTAATCCCCGCCTCAACCAGGGTTTGCCCTTCATGGACATCTTCGCCCTTTATGATCACATTGCCGCCCGGGGCGACACTTTTATAAACTTCAAGGGTGGTGTCATCAATCTCAGTGACGTATTCCAGCATCACCACGCTGTCGGCCCCGTCCGGCAGCATGCCGCCGGTGGATATTCTGATGGCATTACCGGGAGAAATCGAATCCGGTGACTTTTTCCCCATGGCAATGGCGCCGGTGAGTGTCAGATAAGCGGGATTTCCTTCGGACGCGCCATAGGTGGATGATGCACAAACCGCATATCCATCCATGGTTGAGCGCGCAAAACCAGGAATATCCTCTTTGGCCTTGATATCCTGAGCAAGAATCCTTCCGGTCGCCTCGGTGACGGGAATATTCTCATCAGAAACAACCGGAAAAGAACTGATATATTCAAACACTTCTTCAAGGGGTGTGACGGTAAAAAAATCTTTCATTATACATCTCCTGCCGGAATATCTCGGGATCAATAATCCCCTCCCCAACCCGAACGACCGGACCTGTGAGCGAGATGGAGAGATCTTTATGAACGTGAATTTCAAGTTTTCCGCCCGGCATGTGAACGGTCATATCCTGATCCGTAAACCCCAGTCGAAAGGCCACGGCTGCGGCTGCTGAACTGCTGCTCCCGGATGCCAGCGTGTATCCTGCGCCTCGTTCCCAGATTTCAATTTTAATATTTGCACGGTCCATGATTTTCATAAACTGCACATTGGTCCGATTGGGAAAAATACGATGGGTTTCCAGTTTCGGGCCCAGCCGTTTTGCAAGCTCGGGGGATATGGCATCTGTGATAATCACACAATGCGGATTCCCGATGGTTGCGGCGCTGTACGTAATCTCTTCTCCGTCAATGACGATTTTGTCATTTAATGCCTCATGGTCCGGTCCGGTCATTGGTATCTGCCGGCTGTTAAAACTTATTTTTCCCATGTCAACGGATATCAACCCGTCTTTATGGACTCTGGATTCAACGATTCCGCCTATGGTTGAGATGGTAAACGGGTTGTTTGAAACCAGGCCTTTATCCCAAAGATATCTTGAA
This sequence comes from Desulfobacterales bacterium, assembly GCA_029933295.1. Lineage (GTDB taxonomy): Bacteria > Desulfobacterota > Desulfobacteria > Desulfobacterales > Desulfosalsimonadaceae > JAOZOL01. The sequence goes on from JAOZOL010000028.1 coordinate 5,378, forward strand.
AAAATACGAAGTCCGTTTCCGCTTTTTTCCGCCTCACTGCCATCCGGGTTATATATTTTTACGCTAAAATCCGCAGATTGATCATCCATTGGTCCCAGAAGAATGCCGTCCGAGCCGATTCCGTAATTTCGATGACATATCAGCCGGATTTGGGGCACGGATAAGTTTATACTGGTATCAGCCGGGTCCAGCACAATATAGTCATTTCCAAGGCCATGATATTTATAAAATTTCATTTTTATTCCTGAGAATTATTTTTACGAAACCATCTAATTGAATCTATCAACACATTTACTTATGGACAAGATTAAATTTGATATCTGAATTTTGCACGAGCAAAATTCAGGTAATAACAAGGGTAAGAATGGACCCAGGAAGGCTTCTAAGGCGATTTAAATTCATCTCATCTCCGTCTTCCAGCCCTTTTATCTTCGGCGTTTCAATAATTTTAGGGATATTTTTAAAGCGAAAATCATTTATCAAGTATTTAAATGCATCCAGACCTATAAATCCTTCTCCGATATGCTCATGACGGTCCACCCGTGAACCGGCTTTTTTTTTTGAATCATTTAAGTGAATCACAAAAAGTTTTTCCAGACCGACAATTTGATCAAATTCGGCGATAGTGTTTCGATAGCCTTCAGGGGTTGAAATGTCGTATCCGGCAGCAAAAATATGGCAGGTGTCGAGACAGACACCGATCCGAGATTGGTTATGGACCCGCTCCATGATGGCCGCCAATTGCTCAAAGGTATGGCCAATGCCGGAACCCTGGCCGGCGGTTGTTTCAAGTAGCAGGCGGGTTTTTATGTCTTTGGTTAAATCAAATATCTGATTGATATTGTCGGCAATTCGGCGGATGCCTTTTTCTTCGCCATTGCCCATATGGGAGCCGGGGTGAAGCACAATGTAGGGGATATTAAGTTGATCACAGCGGATGAGTTCCTGTTTTAACGCCTCACATGACATGGCTGATTTTTTTTTGTCCATGCCGGCAATGTTGATGAGATATGACGCATGTGAGGTAATTTCATAAATTCCGGTTTCTTTTTTAGCAGCTTTAAATTTTTTAATTTCTTTGTCAGATAGAATTTTTTCCTTCCAGGTATTGGCGTTTTTGGTAAAAATCTGAAGGGTGTTGCACTGATACGATACGGCTTCATAAAGTGCTTTGTGTATTCCCCCGGCAATTGAAAAATGCGCGCCTAAAAGTAGGGTGTTATGGTCGTTGCTGTTCATCAGCTTATTTGCGTTTGTCCGGATAGTTGCACAAATGATTTAAAAAACAGTTAGGGCAGTCGGGTTTCCGGGCATTACATACGGCCCTGCCGAAATAGATGAGCCACAGGGAAAAATCATTCCATTCGTTTTCGGGGATGACCTTCATGAGGTCAAATTCAATTTTAACCGGGTTTTTGTTTGCGGTCAGCCCCAGACGTTGTGAAATTCTGGCCACATGGGTGTCCACCACCATGCCGGGAATACCAAATGCTGCACCGAGTACCACATTGGCTGTTTTACGCCCCACGCCGGGGAGTTTCACCAGTTCATCCAAGGTGCCCGGGACTTCTCCGTTGTAAAGTTCAATCAGTGCTTTGGCACAATTTTTGATATTTCTGGCTTTATTATGATAGAATCCTGTTGAATGGATCAGGGGTTCGATTTTTTTAATCGGTGCTTTGGCAAAATCTTCGGGGGTTTTAAGCCGGGCAAAGAGTTTCGGCGTAACCCCATTGACCTGCCGGTCAGTACACTGGGCGGACAGGATTGTTGCCACTAAAAGCTGAAACGCATTTTTATGATTTAACTGCGTCTTGACATCAGGATATTTCATCTTTAATATCTGACGAATTTTTTTGATGCGGGTGTTGTTTTTTTTGCTCATTTAATCAATTCTTAAGTATTGAAAATTTGTTATAAGAAAATTTGTTTGTGATGATTCATAAAAAAAAAGTTAAAGGCCTGGGACTTTGCTCCGGCGGACTCGATAGTATTCTTTCAGCCCTTGTGTTACGAAAGCAGGGAATTGAGGTTTTATGGATTGCATTTGAAACCCCGTTTTTTTCCGCTGATAAAGCCCGCAAAGCCTCAAGTAATAACGCAATCCCGATTATTGTCAAGAATATTACCGAACAATATTTACCCATGCTGAAAGATCCCAAATGCGGTTATGGCAAACATTTGAATCCCTGCATGGACTGCCACGCATTGATGTTTCGGCTTGCAGGAGAAATGATGGAAGAAACCAAAAGTAACTTTTTGTTTTCAGGCGAAGTTATGGGTCAGCGCCCCATGTCCCAGAACAAAAATTCCCTGCGGTATGTGGAAAAAAATTCGGGTTATGACGGATATATTTTAAGGCCGTTGAGCGCAAAAGTATTGCCGGAAACGCCCATGGAATCAAACGGATTGGTGGACAGGGAAAAGTTATGTGGTTTTACCGGAAGATCCCGAAAGCCTCAAATGGAATTGGCAGGAAAATTCGGAGTCGTTGACTATCCGTCGCCGGCCGGAGGGTGTTTGTTGACGGATGGCGGGTATGCCAAGCGGCTCAAAGACCTTTTTGACCATCAGGAAAATATTGATGCCTCTGAGATGGATCTTTTGTCCCATGGGCGTCATTTACGGCTGGATAAAGATGTCAAGGTCGTTATCGGAAGGAATAAAAAAGACAACGAGAACATGCTGCGGTATTACCGGCCGGAAAAGGATATAATGCTAAAAACAAAAAACATCCCCGGGCCGGTGACATTAATTTCCAGTGGGTGCGGGGGGGATGCCCTTGTCCGTGCGGCATCCATAAGCGCCGGATACAGTAAAGCCTCAACGGATACTCCGGTCAAGGTGTGCGTGACATACCCGGGCGGACAAAAAGAGATTACGGTGACTCCGATACCGAATACCGAGGTGCAGGATTTGCTGATTCCTTGATGTTTTTAGCGCAAAGCTGGCCGCAGGCTGCGGAAATGTCGCCTCCCTTGCTGCGGCGTATAATGGCCGTGTAGTTTTTATTGTGAAGCACTGCCTGAAATGATAATATAACAGACTCGTCCGGCCGTTTAAATTCACTTTCAGGGTGCTCATTGAATGGGATCAGGTTAATTTTTGCCTTTACTGGTCGCAAAAGTTTTGCCAGCCGGTCGGCATCCGCCATTGAATCATTAATATCTTTAATCAAAATATATTCAAAGGTGATTTTGTTTCTTGGGGCCAGCGGGTAACGGGAACAGGCATCGATCAACTCTTCTATGGGGTATTTTTTATTGATCGGCATAAGCATATTCCGGGTCCGGTTGTCGGTTGCATTTAATGATATGGCCAGATTGATTTTAGTGTCGCGGCCCAGCTCATGGAACTTAGGAATCAGTCCTGATGTGGACAGGGTAACCCGGCGGGTGGAAAACTGCATTCCGCAATCAGGATCTGTAATAATATCAATGGCGCGTATCACATTGTCATAATTTGCCAACGGCTCTCCCATGCCCATAAGAACGATGTTTGTCAGTTGTTTTTTACCTGTGATGTTTTTGGCGATGCCAAGAATCTGGCCGATGATTTCACCCTGGGTGAGATTGCGAATCAGCCCGGATTTTGCGGTCATGCAAAACCGGCACCCCATGGCGCAGCCGACCTGGGTGGAAATACACAGCGTGTAATGGTTTTTTTCAGGGATAAGTACGGTTTCAATAAAATTGCCGTCTTTTAATCTGAATAGATATTTTCTGGCCCCGTCCTCAGAAGTCGCGATCTGTTGAATGTGAAGGTGAGAAAAAATAAAGTGATCAATTAATAACTGCCTGGTTTTTTTTGCGATATCCGTCATTTTATCAAAGGATGCAGCGTGTTTGAAGTAGATCCATCGCATGATTTGTCCGGCACGGTAGAGCTTTAATTCGTGCTCTTTTACCCATTGGGTGAGTTCTTTTTTAGTTAGTTCCGTGATATCCGGTTTATGTGTTGGTTTGCTGTTCATTGTTCATCTATTGCCGCATTCATCTGATCATTCACTATTTGTCTTTTTTACAAATAGATATGGTGGTTTGGAATTGACTGTAAAAAACATATTTTCCTTGACATAGCATTTATGAAATATTATTTTCAAGAATTTACTTACAGGGCGTTGGAATATTTATGTTTGATAATTTAAGCGACAGACTCAATACGGTTTTTAAAAAGCTCAAAGGGCACGGCAAGCTTACTGAGAAAAACATTGAGGAGGGCTTAAAAGAAGTCCGGATGGCGCTTCTTGAAGCCGATGCTCATTACAAGGTCGTCAAGAAATTGATTGGCGATATCAAAGCGCGTGCTATAGGTCAGGAAGTTTTGGCGAGCTTAACGCCTGCGCAGCAGGTGATTAAGATAGTCAACGATGAGTTGACGGCGTTGATGGGCAGTCAGAATGAGGGATTAAATCTGTCCGGTCCGTCGCCGGCCTCAATCATGCTGGTTGGCCTTCAGGGGGCAGGTAAAACCACCACAGCAGGAAAGCTGGCGACTTTGTTAAGAAAACAGGGCCGCAAGCCCTTCCTTGTGCCGGTGGATGTCTATCGCCCGGCTGCCATTGATCAGCTTCAAAAACTGGCAAAGGAAATTTCCACACCGGTATTTCCGTCCACAACCGAAATGGACCCGGTGCAGATCTGCCGGGAGGCAAAGGGGGCTGCGAGTTTGGAAGGGTGTGATACCCTGATTCTTGATACAGCCGGTCGTCTTCATGTGGATGAAGAATTGATGGCCGAACTGGTTAACATCAAAAATACCCTTCAGCCTTCCGAAATTCTGCTGGTTGCAGATGCCATGACAGGCCAGGATGCCGTGAATATCGCACAATCATTTGATACGGCTCTTGATATCGGCGGTGTGGTTTTGTCCAAAATGGACGGCGATGCCAGGGGCGGGGCTGCGCTTTCCATCAGGGCCATCACCGACAAACCGATTAAATTTATCGGGGTTGGTGAAAAATTAAATGAACTGGAACCGTTCCATCCGGACAGGGTGGCGTCACGGATTCTGGGTATGGGTGATATGCTGTCCTTTATCGAAAAAGCCCAGAATGCCATGGATGAAAAAAAAGCCGCGGCCCTTGAAAAAAAGCTGAGAAAAAATGAGTTCACCCTGGAAGATTTTCGCGATCAGATGTCCCAGGTAAGAAAGATGGGATCATTAAATGATCTGATCAAAATGATTCCAGGTGTTGCCAAGAGTAAACAAATGAAAAATTTTCAGGTGGATGAGCGTGAACTGGTCCGAATTGAAGGAATTATTAACTCAATGACACCGGATGAGCGGCGGAATCATAATATTATTAACGGCAGCAGACGAAAAAGGATTGCAAAAGGCAGTGGAAACAGTGTACAAAATGTAAATAAGTTGTTGAAAAATTATGCACAAGTGTTAAAAATGATGAAAAAGATCAACAAGGGCGGTTTTATGCGCGGAATGGGCCGGGCAATGATGCCTTTTTGAAGGAGTGGAATAAATAATATGGCAGTGAAAATCAGATTAGCAAGATTTGGTGCAAAAAAAAGACCGTTTTACCGAATTGTTGTTGCAGACGGCCGGTATCCGCGTGACGGCAGATTTCTGGAGAACGTCGGCACCTATAATCCTATGGTAGAGCCCAATGAAGTTACCTTGAAAAAAGAAAGAATCGAATACTGGCTCGGCCAGGGAGCGACCCCCTCAGACACGGTTAATAGTCTTTTAAAGAAGGAAGGACTCTGATTTTATCCAGTTTAAAAATGTTTACCTCTTAATCGTTAATTCACAGCAGCTACTAAAGGAGACGGACTATGAAAGATCTGATCACTTACATTGCAAAAGCGCTTGTTGACAATCCCGAAGAGGTAAAGGTCACCGAAATCGAGGGTGACCAGACTTCAGTACTGGAGCTGAAAGTCGCAAAGGAAGATTTGGGAAAGGTGATCGGTAAACAGGGCAGGACCGCCCGGGCAATGAGGACCATTTTAGGCGCATCATCTGCTAAGATCAGAAAAAGAACGGTGCTGGAAATTATAGAAGATTAGGCCCATGGATCAGAATTCTACCCTCCGGATTGGAAAGATTGTGGGGGTACATGGGATGAAGGGTTACCTTAAGGTTTATCCTTTTGCCGAATCAACAGATCCGTTTGCCCCCGGAAAGCAGTTAACGATGGAATGGCCTGACGGGGAGAGCAAGACGGTTACGGTCGTCGATTCCCAGGCGTATAAAAATTTTTTCCGTATCGCGTTTGATGGCATTACAGATCGCACATCAGCGGAAACATTGATCGGTGCCGGGCTTTATATCGACAGGGCCAAGTTGCCCGAGCCTGAAGCCGGGCATTGGTACTGGTGTGATCTCATCGGGCTTGAGGTCTATCAGGCAGATGGTTCCCGTCTTGGCCGGGTTGAGAATTTGTTTGAAACCGGCAGCAATGATGTCCTTGTGGTAAAGCAGGGGAATAGGGAAGTTCTTGTTCCGGTTATAGAATCCGTCGTTTGCAGTGTTGATCTTGAAAAAAAAAGGATTATGGTTGATTTGCCCGAGGGCCTGTAA
>JAOZOL010000028.1:12017-16686 GCA_029933295.1 Desulfobacterales bacterium
CGATGGATTTTAGCATACTGACCATATTTCCTGAATTTTTTGATTCTTTTCTGTCGCACGGAATTATTCGATTGGCGATGGAGAAAAATATTATTTCAGTCCGCCCGATGGATATCAGGGACTTTGCAGACGGTAAACATCGGATTACAGACGATAGACCATACGGTGGCGGAGCAGGAATGGTGATGAAGCCGGAGCCGCTGGCTGGTGCCGTCAGGCAAGCCAGAGAACAGATGCCCGGTTGCAGGACGATACTTTTATCACCCCAGGGAAGGCCGTTTAAGCAGTCGGTTGCCGGTGAACTTTCATTGCTTGACGGTCTTATTTTTATTTGTGGGCGATATGAAGGGGTTGATGAACGGATTTATCCATACATCGACGATGAAATATCGATTGGTGATTATGTTTTAACCGGCGGCGAACCGGCAGCAATGATAATCATTGATGCGGTTACCCGCCTGCTTCCTGGCGCTCTGGGAAGTGATGAGTCGGCAGATAAAGATTCGTTTTCCGATCATCTTCTGGAACATGCGCATTTTACACGCCCCCAGGTATTTGAGGGCGAGAGTGTCCCCGATGTCCTTTTATCAGGGAATCATGGGGTGATAGAAAACTGGCGGCGCGAATCATCATTGATGCGAACCCTGTTAAAACGTCCGGATTTGCTGGAAAAGGCCGAACTGAGCGAAAAGGACAGGGAAATTCTGAAACGGTGGTGCGAACATATTGGACGCGTTATTTCCGACTAAGCTCTACATTGCGCTGTTGCATCACCCGGTGAAAAACAAGAATGGTGAAATCATTGCGTCAGCGGTAACAAACCTGGATTTGCATGATATATCCAGGATTGCAAAAACTTATGGTGTTGGTTCGTTTTATGTGGTAACACCCCTTGACGATCAGAGAGCACTTGTTGAAAAAATTATTTCTCACTGGACCCAAGGCAGGGGAGGAACATATAACCCCAATCGGCGGGAGGCATTGAATCTTGTCAAGGTTAAAGATTCTTTGGCCCAGGTGCTTGATGACATAAAACATGAAACTTCCGCTGCTGTAAAGATTGTTGCAACCTGTGCAGATGAAAAACAGCAGTCATTGGGGTTTGATGATTTCAGACGCCGGTTGAAGGAAACGGAGAATGCTTATCTTCTTGTTTTTGGAACAGCATGGGGGCTGACGAATGAATTTCTTGGAAGTGTGGATTTCGTGCTTGAACCGATCAAAGGCAATACAGGGTATAATCATTTGCCGGTGAGGGCGGCAGTGGCAATTATTTTAGATAGAATTATTAGAGGACATTATGGAAAAGATTAAACAGATAGAAAAAGAACAATTACGGCTTGATATCCCGGATTTTTTTCCTGGAGATACGGTTAAAGTATATGTGAGAATCCGTGAAGGTGAAAAAGAACGCACCCAGGTTTTTTCCGGGGTTGTGATCAGCAAGCGAAAAGGTACAACCAATGCTTCATTTACCGTTCGAAAAGTTTCATACGGTATCGGCGTTGAGCGTGTATTCCCCCTGCATTCTCCAAGTGTTTCGAAGGTCGAAGTGGTTACACATGGCCGTGTCCGCCGCTCAAAAATTTACTATTTGAGAAATTTAAGGGGTAAAGCTGCAAGGATAAAAGAACGCCGGCGGGACTAACAGAAATCATCGTTTTGGGTAAATATAATGACTCAGGATGTTTGGGCGTTTGAAAAAGAAGCCCGCTCAAACGGGTTTCAAACGATTGCCGGAATTGATGAGGCGGGTCGCGGCCCCCTTGCCGGTCCGGTTGTGTCAGCCGCTGTTATTCTTCCGGAGCCAATGCCGGTTTCAGGGATTTCAGATTCCAAAAAAGTCAGCCCTAAAAAAAGGGAAGCATTGTACGATGCCATCTATCGTCATGCAGTGGCGGTGGGTGTAGGTATTGTTGATCCGGTCGAAATTGACCGGATTAATATTTTGCAGGCATCATTAACCGCAATGTCAATATCTGTTCAAAATCTTCATCCTGTTCCGGATTTTCTTTTAATTGACGGCCAGTTTTCAATTTCGTTGGATTTTCCACAAAAGGCAATCATCAAGGGCGATTCTTTAAGTATATCCATTGCAGCGGCATCAATTGTTGCCAAGGTTACCCGTGACAGGATGATGGAAGAATATGCGAAAGAGTACCCGGAGTTTGATTTTTCAAAAAACAAAGGCTATCCGACAAAGGCGCACAAATCAGCCATCCAAAAATTCGGTTATTCACCCATCCACCGATTGAGTTTCAAGGGGGTAAAGGAATATAGACAGTAAATCATGCTAAACTTACGGCAGAAGTTCGGCAAATTCGGGGAGAACCTGGCCGCCCGCCATTTAAAAAAACTGGGCTATAAGATTATTTGTCAAAATTATCGGACAAAACTGGGTGAAATTGATATTATTGCAAAGAAAGATGATACGATTGTTTTTGTGGAGGTTAAATCCAGACGCACATCGACCTTCGGCCATCCAAAACATTCAATCACCTTGAAAAAGCAGCAACAAATTTCAAAAACAGCATTGTATTATCTTAAAGAAACCAATCAAAACAATGTCAGGGCTCGTTTTGATGTGGTGACCGTCAATTCGGTCAATAAAAAACATGACGTTGAGGTCATCAAAAATGCCTTTGAACTCGCCTGGAAATGATTCTTTAGATAATTCCAAGACCGGCATACTTTATATTGTCGCAACTCCCATCGGCAATCTGAATGATATCACGTTAAGAGCCCTTGAAATCTTAAAAAAAGTGGATATCATTGCAGCAGAAGATACCCGCCATACCCGGCAACTTCTTGCTTATTTTAATATCACCTCCCGACTGATCGCCTGCCATGAACATAATGAGGCCCAGAGTGCAATAGGGATTATGGAAAAGCTGAAAACCGGAAGTTTAGTTGCCCTGGTTTCAAATGCCGGGACACCCACTGTGTCAGATCCGGGTTATCGCATTGTCAACGCGGCGATTAATGAATCGATCCCCATTGTTCCGATACCCGGTGTTTCAGCGGCAATTACCGCGCTTTGTGTGTCCGGGTTGCCCACAGATACATTTTGTTTTATCGGGTTTTTACCATCTAAAAAGCAAAAACGCCAGGCGCGCATAAAACAGCTTGAAGGCATTTCCTCAACATTGATTTTTTATGAATCCCCCAAACGTATTTTAACGGTTTTAGATGAGATGATACAGATTATGGGGGACAGGCATGCCGTGCTGGCACGGGAAATGACAAAATCCTATGAAGAATTTATAAGGGGGAATCTTTCCCAATTGATCGTGAAATTAGAATCTAAAAATGCGATCAAAGGTGAAATAACCCTGCTTGTCAAAGGCGCTAAAGAAAAAGAACCCTTTCGCTTTGAGGATATTGCCGATCAGATTGAATCTGCGCTTCAAAACGATGAAATGAGTATTTCTGCGCTTGCCAGAAAATTTTCAACATCCTATGGTATTTCTAAAAACAGGCTGTATGAAAAAATTTTGGAATTAAAATCTGAAATGGCGCATGGAAAAGGAGAAAATGAAAATGGATAGACTGGACGCTATTTTTTCACCGGAGTCCGTGGCTGTGATCGGGGCTTCTTCAACACCCGGAAAAGTCGGACATGATATTTTTGAAAATATTTTAAGGGGTGGATATAAAGGGACACTTTACCCGGTGAACCCCAAAGCCCGGTCTGTTTTAAGTGTTCGATGTTATGCCACCATCCGTGAAATTCCGGACCCCATCGATCTTGCCATGATCATCCTGCCGCCGAAGATCGCCTTGAAAACCGTTGAAGACTGTATTGAAAAAGGGGTTAAGGGGATTGTGATCGTGTCAGCCGGTTTTAAGGAAGTCGGTGGGCAAGGTGCTGAAATAGAAGATAGAATTGCTGAAAAGTGTCGGGAAGCCGGCATTCGTCTCATCGGCCCCAATTGTCTGGGGGTGATCAATCCAGGCGCTGATGTCAGGTTGAATGCCAGTTTTTCATCGCGAATGCCAAAAAAAGGCAATATTTCGTTTATTTCCCAGAGCGGTGCCTTATGCACAGCGGTTCTGGATTTTGCGGCTGACCGGGGATTCGGGTTTTCCAAATTTGTATCCATTGGAAACAAGGCGGATGTGGACGAACTGGATCTGCTTCGATATTACCACAAGGACCCGGAAACCAAAGTAATTATGATATATATGGAAGAACTCCGTTTTAAACCCACCTTTATTAATGAAGTTAAAGAAATCACTTCCGGGGATCGGCCGACACCGATACTGGTGATCAAATCAGGAAAAACAGCTGCCGGGGCAGCGGCTGCGGCTTCTCACACCGGCTCGCTGGCCGGATCAGAGGCGGTGTATAACGCAATATTTGATCAGGCCGGTATTCTCAGGGTAGATACGGTGGATGTCCTGTTTGATTATGCGGTTGCGTTTTCCGCGCGAAAAATTCCGGCCGGGAACCGGGTTGCCATTATCACCAATGCGGGCGGCCCCGGGATTATTGCCACGGATATGACTGAAATGTCAGGATTGAAACTGGCAAAATTCAGTGCGGACACAGACTGGAATCTTCATCAGTTCTTACCGCCCACGGCCAATTTTAAGAACCCGGTGGATGTCATAGGGGATGCATCAAGGGACCGTTATGAAAATGCTTTGGAAACGGTCATTGAAGATG
>JAOZOL010000681.1 GCA_029933295.1 Desulfobacterales bacterium
TTCTGTCAACAGACAGCTGATTGAGCTCTATTTCGATATTGGGAGAGAGATCGTTGCCAAACAGAATGAGTTGGGATGGGGACGCTCCATTGTTGAGCAGATGGCGAAGGACCTACAGGCAGAGTTTGGGCCGCGAAGTGGCTATTCAAGTGCAAACCTTTGGAGAATGCGAAATTTTTATCTGACATATACAGATGATGCAAATCTCGCACAGCTTGTGCGAGATATATCCTGGTCCCATAATATCCTTATTTTTGAGAAGTGTAAAAATCCTGCAGAACGGGAATATTACATCAAAAACACTATCGCTCACGGCTGGAGCCGCAATGTTTTGACTCACCATATCAAGACAGAGCTGTACAGACGGGATCAAAAGCGGTTAAAACAGCACAACTTTCAAAATACTTTACCGGCAGAAACTTCTGAGATGGCTATGGAGATGATGAAAAGCGAATACAACCTGGGTTTTCTCGGCATCTCAAAAGAGGCGAAAGAGCATGAACTGGAGAGCCGTATTATCGAAAACATAAAGAGCTTTCTGCTTGAGCTTGGCTATGGTTTTAGTTTTGTAGGCAGCCAGTATAAACTGACACTCAATGAAAATGAGTATTTCATTGATTTACTGTTTTTTCACCGAAAGCTCAATGCCCTGGTCGCCATAGAGCTCAAAATGGGGAAGTTCAAACCGGAATATGCGGGCAAGATGAATTTTTACCTCAATCTTCTCAACGAGACGGTAAAATTACCTCACGAAAATCCGGCGATAGGTATCATTTTATGTACGGACAAAGATCGTCTGGAAGTCGAGTATGCTATTGGGAACATGAACCAGCCTCTGGGGGTTGCGACATATACCGTAGAATCCGAATTGCCCTCCAGGCTTGAACGCTTGCTGCCGACATCGGAAGAGTTGAAAAGGGTGCTTGATGAGAAGTAGAGATGTTTATCGTTCACCACTGAACACTTATCGTTTAGTACTTAATGCTTTTCAAGCAAAAGAAGGGAAGTCAAATGATGCACTGCTATCACTATCACCTGACCCTGGACTCTCGAATCACGAATCACGACAATCTCCGATTGTTCTCGATTTTTGCGGGGTGCTGAATGAAAAATAAAAAAATGAGTATTTTAAGGAGAAAAGAGAAGTGAATACAAATCACAAAATCGCCATTATCGGCCT
>JAOZOL010000682.1 GCA_029933295.1 Desulfobacterales bacterium
TGGATCGGGCTATCCGCTGGGACACCGATAATCAATGGATCTTGCATAGCATTGCCGATGATATGGAAACTGTCCAGGGTGTAGCGGGCCCGTTTAGAAACGATGTGGGCAACCACCTGAGTGGTGAAAACCATCCCGATGGTGTAGCCATTCGGCTTGGCACGGGCAATCTCTTCAAACCCTTTTTGTCCACCGGAACCACCAACATTCTTGATCACAAACTCGGCATTTGGCCAGTATTTCTTTGCTGATTTGATAAATAGGCGAGCTGTTGTGTCAGTTGACCCGCCCGCTTTGGATGGAACGATAATCCGAATCGGTTTTTCAGGATATGCAGCCAGAGCAGAGAGTGGGAAAATCAGCGCCGCAGCAATAATCAACACAAGAATTTTACGCATTTTTGCCTCCAGATAAGGTTGTTAGTCGGTGTTCGGTCATTTAAGCTATTTTACAAAAGCCACCGAAACCGATGTCAGTGTTTCATAGTCATCATTGACGACATCAATCTTGTAAATGCCTGCTTTAATAATTTTCTTTTTAACCATTCGGCCGTATCCCCAAGTTGTTTTCCAGTTTCCTTTGGCATCAGCAACAGGAGCAGGTTTGAGGGAACCACTCAGATCGCTTTTGATGCCGTCGGAAGAGTTGAAGATCAGGACAATATTGGCTCCCGGCTTAAAGTCGGTACCACTGATCTCAATACTCCCTTTTTTATTGAGTTTAGCAGGGGCAGCAAAAACCTTGTAATCCATTGTGTCAGCTTTGGAATTCATTCCGGTGCAACCGGAAAACAGGGTTGCCACGGCAATTAAGATAGTGACGGCCAAAAAACGCTTCATCTGTTTCCTCCTTATTATTCAATGCTGCGGTTGAATAGATTCCAAACGGAAGTTCCGGATGGAGTCCAGTATGTTTCTGTCCAACTCTCTCTGGGTTGTCTTAATGAAACCGATATAGATTACCATTTTGATAGTCAAATCGAAACTTAAATTTCCTTAGACAATAAAAAAATCATAAAGGGGCAGACTGCTGATCGGGGTTGATTTGTTCTTGGTGGGTGATGACTGCTCTGCTATTATCTTTCTTAGGGGCAGGCTTGTGATTTAATTTTTCAGGAGGAACTGTTATGGCACGGAAACCACGTTTACACTTTCCCGGTGCAGTCTACCACGTCACCCT
>JAOZOL010000222.1 GCA_029933295.1 Desulfobacterales bacterium
TACCTAACGAAACTATACCATCCGATGAATCTGTGCAACCTGCTGGTTTAATTTTTTTTCTGAAACCGGATACGGTGTTTTTAACTCCTGGGCAAAAAGCGATACTTTAAATTCTTCGATTATCCAGTAAAAGGCCTCAACCGCCTCTCTTTTGTCTAAAGACGTTGTTGTCTCCAGATTATCAATCATTTCATTTAAAGAATCCGTAAATGGTTTGACCATTGCCGCCTTTTTCTGATCCTTGTCAATGTCCACAACACCTCTTTCCGCCCTGAGTTTCAATGCTTTGATATATCTGACCAGATGGGACATCCGTGTCTGGCTGTATAGTTCAATAAAATTATCCGGCAACAGACGCGAAAGGGATTTTCGCAAACCCTCTATAAATGCCATGGCAACAGGATCTTTAGCGCTTATGGTTTCAAGGATGTGCAAACGGGTCCGGGCTTCTTTGTAAACTTCAAGCACCGGGGAAATACATTTTAAGAGCGTCTGCCCTTCAGGCAGGATCTGATTTGTCAAAAATTGCGCATGGTCTGAAAATCCGATCCTGGTTCGAATATTTTTGCAAAACAAATCCTCAATCACCCGGTTGACCATTTGCTCCTTTATTTTTTTTTGCCCGCCAAAATACTGCGCAGCAGATTGCAGACTTGACGGTAGTGTCATCGATTTTTTCAGGTGCCTTAAATCTTTTGAAAAATACTCACAATAAAGATGCCCCACACCTTCCTTATGCGCTTTTTCGGCCGCTTCCTTGTTGCGAAACAGGCGCAGATTCACTTGATTGCCTTCTTTCTCCAGGGCCGGATACACCGGAAACACATGGCTGTTTTTCGAATAAATATTGATCACTTCCGGCAGATCTTGAAAATCCCATGTGGTCAACCCTGATTTTTCCCATTTGGCGCGCTCTGCTTCAAGCCCCTCAATTCGAGAAAATTGCGGAACGGATTGCAGCAATTCCCCTTTATCCCGGCTGGTAAAAATTTCCTTTCCGGATGCATCTGTTAAGGTAATCCGCATTTTCAAATAATCCGGAAGATCCTTTTCATTCCAAGCACTTGCAGGAATGTCCACATTAAACCGGTCATAAATAAATTCGCTGAGTGACGTAATCAAAGGGCCCGTATATTTCGGCATTTCGGACATGATGGTTGATACCGTACCGGCAACCGGCACCAGTTGTTTTCGATACAATTTCGGCAGTCCTCTGATCAATTCGGTAATTTTTTCGGAAAGCAGGCCCGGAACAACCCAGTCGGCGGATTCCATGGGAGATGCGGAAGCAGCAGACACCGGCATCTTAACCGTGACGCCGTCATCATCCCTGCCGGGCTCAAACTGATATGAACAGTCACAGGTTACCTTGCCAATGGGAACCGTATCCGGAAATAAGGAAAGCTGATCGTTGTCCGGTGTTACGGAAAGAACATCTGATTGTTTCATTTTCAAAAAATCATCCGATCCTTTTTCCTTTATCCGCTTTTTTAATGTGGGGATATCATAGACGTTTACTAATCTTTTTTGATAAAATTCAAAAAGTTCTGCTTCGCTGACCAGAAAATCCCGGCGGCGGATGCGATTTTCAATATCACGGATATTCTCAATTAATGACCAATTATGCGCCATAAACGGCAACACGGTTTTGACATCCCCTTCTATCAAAGCGTTTTGGATAAAGAGATCTGAAGCAGCATCCGGTTTCTTCGGACCAAAGGCAACCGTTCGCCCGGATACGATGACAAGACCATAGAGGCTCACCTGCTCATCAGCCACCACGGCTTCCCTGTTTTTCTGCCATCTTGGATTCGAATAAGAATATTTACATTGCGATCCACCCAGGGATTCCAGCCACTCAGGATTGATCATGGCCACATTGCGGGCAAACAGCCGCGACGTTTCAACCATTTGCGCGGCAACAATCCATTGTCCGGCTTTGTTAAACAATGCAGATCCCGGAAAAATCATGGCTTCCCGCTGCTTTGCGGCCTGGTAAATATTTTTTTCTTTTTTTACCGCGATATTGCTCAAAAATCCGCTCAAGATGGATTTGTGGATGGCCATATATCGCGCTGAAAACACCTCATCCGGATTATCCGGCTCCCCATACGATTTCCGGGCCGGACATGCCTTTTTAATATCAAATCCCGCTTCTTCGAAAATATCGATGATCTGTTCATGCACATTCTGCCATTCCCGCATCCGTCTAAATGACATATAGTTGGTTTTGCAAAAAATTTTTAAATCTCTGGCACGAATAAACGCCTTGCCGGATTTTGCATTTTGAAAACAGGCATGCCAGATATTATACAGGGTAATAAAATCAGATGCCGGATCATGAAACCGGGCATGGGCCGCTTCCGCCTTCTTAAATGCCTCTTTCGGCTTTTCGCGGGGGTCGCTGATTGTAAGTGCAGATACGATCACCGCCACCTCCATGAAACAACCCTGATCCCAGGCTTCGATCAGCATCCTGGACAGGCGGGGGCCCATCGGAATTTTGGCCATTAACCGCCCCTGGTTTGTCAATTTAAACGAAATGGCAGATTTTTTTCGGTTTAAATCAGGCGTTATGGCGCCCAGTTCCAGCAGCATGTCAACCCCGTCTTTAATCTGCTTTGCCGGCGGTGGATCAATGAACGGAAACGATTTAACATCACCCAGTTTTAACGCAATCATGCGAAGAATGACTTCAGACAGATTGGCCCGTAAAATTTCAGGCAATGTATACAACGGCCGATTTTCGTAATCATCCTTTAAAAACAACCGGATACAGATCCCGTTTTCCACCCGGCCGCACCGCCCCATCCGCTGGTCCGCGCTGCTTTTTGAAATGGGCAGAACAGGCAGCGCTGTTGTCCGGGTTCGCGGATCATATTTTGATATTCTTGCCACCCCGGTGTCCACCACATATCGGATTCCCGGAACTGTTATCGATGTTTCCGCGATATTTGTGGCAACCACAATCTTTCGCCCCGCACAAGACGCAAATACCTTCATCTGGTCGGCTGCGGAAAGCCGTGCGTACAAGGGCAGAATGCTTGTACGCCGATATTTACGACCAACAAGAGTTTCACAGGTTTCAATAATGTCATGTTCCGTTGGCATAAATATCAGTATGTCACCGTTATGGCTCTGGTGAATGATATCATCCACAGCGTCCGCAGCTTGTTCGGCAAAGGTCTGTTCATCAGCATCATCCGTATTTGTTTTTCTTCGAAAGCGGACTTCCACAGGATACATCCTGCCGGAAACTTCAACGATCGGTGCCCCTCCAAACGCCGCTGAAAATTTTTCAGTGTCAATGGTGGCGGATGTCACAATCAGTTTTAAGTCTTTTCTTATTTTCAAAAGATTGCGTAATATTCCGAGAATAAAATCGATATTTAAGTTTCGCTCATGGGCTTCATCAATGATTAAGGTATCATAGGCGTTTAAATACCGGTCCGACTGGGCTTCGGCCAAAAGGATGCCGTCGGTCATGAGTTTGATATATCCATGATCCTTATGGGTGTGATCTGCAAACCGGATTTTATATCCCACCGATTGCCCCACGGATTCACCCAGTTCTTCTGAGATTCGATTCGCCACGGTAATGGCAGCAATCCGCCGGGGCTGGGTGCATCCGATCAAACCCTCAAGCCCACGGCCGGCTTCAATGCAGAACTTGGGCAACTGGGTTGTTTTTCCCGAACCTGTCTCACCTGCTACAATCACCACCTGATTTTTCCGGATTGCTTCTATGATCTCTTTTCTTTTGCCAATTATCGGCAGGTTTTCATCGTATGACAATTTCGGGAGGTTTGTCCGGCGGCGGGATTTATGTTGCTGTGAAAGTATTAACCGTTTTTCGAGACGATTTAGTTTTTGAATGATTTTTTTATCAGGTGTTACCCCTTTTTTTGACCGTTTCAGACGTTTTATATCACGGATCACGGCCTGCCGGTCCGCATGCATTGCCTTTGGCAGCAACCTTTCAACCTGTTTTATTCTATCAAAAATGTTTATCGGTTTTGTCATGGCACTTAAATGAATATTGATATCAAAGTACATCCATTATATATGAATAAATAATCAACCCCATATATTATTTACAGATACTAATTTTTAATCTTAAAGGTGACAAGATGAAAAGCTATCGCAAAGAACTTTTTTTTGAAGTGCCCACAAGACGGGCTTTTATAAATATCACGCCGGAAGTGGATGCCTGTCTGGCGGAAAGCGGTATTCTGGAAGGATTTGTGCTGGTAAATGCCATGCATATCACAGCCTCGGTATTTATAAATGACGATGAATCCGGCCTTCACCATGATTATGAAAAATGGCTTGAAAAACTGGCGCCCCATGAACCGGTTTCCCAATACCGCCACAACGTGGGTGAAGATAATGCAGACGCCCATATGAAGCGACAGGTCATGGGCCGGGAAGTGGTTGTGGCCATCACTAACGGACACCTTGATTTCGGAACATGGGAACAAATTTTCTACGGTGAATTTGACGGAAAAAGACGGAAGCGGGTGCTGGTCAAAATCATCGGAGAATAAGCTTTTAACCGATGGTTACTGACACAGATAAAACCATGCGGAAGCTTGATTTCCTTTTTAATCCATTTTT
>JAOZOL010000223.1 GCA_029933295.1 Desulfobacterales bacterium
GATCAGGCATAATATTTTCAAAAATAACATGTGTGACAATGTTTTATGATTATCAACTCCCTTGCCGGCCGGCAGATGATAGAACCGAATATTGGCGCAAAGTGATATATTTTTCAAAGAAAAAATAATTTTTCTCTGAAAAATACGCAAGTAAATTTTATTTTAAGCCATTTTATCCATTACGCATGTCTTCCGAAAATAATATTTCATTGACACCCCATTGGATTCATTATATTTTATCATACATGTAATATATTGAGAGGCTGAAAAATTGCTGCAACACAGTAGACGGGATTTTCAACTTAGCCATCAAGATTAGTCATAATGTCAAAAGCAACTATACAACTATTAAATGAAATCCGGTAGTAAACTTATGAAATTATCAGAATTGGCCAGGATCCTTGATGCTTCCTTTCTGTCAGGAGAAGAACAGTCGGATATTGAAATTTTTAAGGTCGGGGCCAGTGACTTTATGAGTGATATCCTGGCTGCTTTGTCAGAGGGTGGCGTTTTGTTAACCGGTTTAATAACGATTCAGGCCGTTAAAACAGCAGTCATATCAGGCTGCAGCGTCATTATTTTTGTACGTAATAAAGAACCGGATTCTCAGGTGATTGAGTTGGCCCGGATGCATGATATTCCATTGCTGTCTACGCCCTGTTCAATGTTTGTATCCTGTGGCCGATTGTATGCAGAGGGGCTGATCGGTCTTAGCGGGTCTCGATAAAATGTGATTAAATAACACCGGGGTTTTAATGCCATCTTTTAAAAAATGTTTTAACATTAGAAGCAGGGATTTTATTCATGCGGGTGAGGCCTCAATTGCCGTACAACAATTGCTGAAACAAATGCATGTTGATTCAAATTTAATCCGTCGAATTGCCATATGCGGCTATGAAGGCGAGATGAATGTGGTCATGCACGGTGGCGACGGTCTTTTTTGCGTTGAAATAGATAAGAATAAAATTGTTTTAAATATTTCGGATGACGGTCAGGGTATTAAAGATATTGCAAAAGTCATGGAAAAGGGGTTTTCAACAGCCACTGATGAATATCGGGAAATGGGGTTTGGCGCTGGCATGGGGCTGCCGAATATGGAAAAAAATGCAGACAATATGATCATAGAGTCTGAAAATGAAAATGGAACAACCGTGCAAATGACTTTTTTCACAAAAAGTGCGTAAAACTGAAAAAGGAATTTTAAAAATGACCTCGGAATATATTGTTTTTGAGGAAAAATATTGTACAGGGTGTACCCAGTGTATAAGGGCTTGTCCAATTAAGGCGATCCGGATCAAAAACAATAAAGCCGTTTGCATTACATCGCTTTGCATCGGGTGCGGGGAATGTATCCGGGTTTGCCCGGAAGGTGCCATAAGCTCAGCCATCTCTGATGAAGAACCGCTTGAAAAGGAGAAGATAAATGTGGCGATTGTTTCTCCGATCCTGTATGCTCAGTTCCCGGGATTCATGCCTAACGATGTGCTTTTAGGGTTGAAACAGATGGGGTTTGATCATGCAATTGATTTATCCTATTATCTGGAGATGTTTCAGTATGCCGTTGAGGAGTTTATTGCCAGAAATCGAAAGACAAATATGGCGCCCTGGCCGCTGATTTCACCGATTTGTCCGGTGGTAAACCAGCTTATCGCAATTAAATATCCGAATTTATTAGATCATATTCTCCCGCTCAAACACCCGGCAGGTCTTGTGGGAAATGAAATTCGTAAGAAATTGAGCCAGGAACACGGCGTGAAGGAAGAAGATGTGATATTATATCACATAACGCCATGTTTTTCAAAAGTGGTTTCCGACCGGTCTGGCCTTATGGCTGAATTGTCCTATATGGACAAAGCCATTGGCATTAATAAAATTTATCCCGGGTTGCTTCAAAAAATGGAGGAAATAAAGGATTTTGAATTAAACCTTTTTCCATATGAGCATTTCAGTTTTGCCCCGGGTGCGCGGGGGCCCATGTGGGGTATGTCCGGCGGGGAGATTGCCGGAATGAAGTTAGAAAAAGTTATTGCAGTTTCAGGGTTCAAAGAGATAATAGCGTATATTGAAAAAATTGAAATGGGGTTATTAAAGGATATGGAATATATTGAATTCAGGGCATGTTCTGAAGGATGCCTTGGGGGTCCTTTAACAGCTGTTGATCGTTATCTGGCCAAAAGTACGGTGCAGAAATTTTTAAAAATATTTGGGATCGGCCGGCGGGTGCAGAGAAAAAAGGTTCACATGTTGTATGAAAAGGGATGGTTTTTTTCAGAATTAAAGCCATCTGAACTGGCAGATAGTTATTATTTGAAACAGACGCCTCTGACCATTGAGGATATTAAAAAGATCGAGAATTTGATCTCGGTTATTCAGGGGAATGATTGCGGGGCTTGTGGTGCTCCGGATTGCAAGACGTTTGCTGAGGATGTGGCCAGGGGATATGCTGATGTGGAGGATTGTTTTAAGATGCGGCAGGGTTGATGGAGGAATTTTAACCACAGGGGGAAAGAGTTAATGAAAGCATCGGATTTAGCAAAAGAGTTCAAACTTACGGTTGTTGCCGGTAAAGATGGACTGGAACGAGAGATATCAGGTGGGCATTGCGGTGATCTGTTAAGTGAAGTAATGGCAAACGCCCCCATAGGATGCGTGTGGCTGACCATTCAGATCCATCAGAATATTGTAGCGGTTGCTTTATTAAAAGAGATGGCAGCCATTATACTTACAGGTGGAAATGTGCCGGATGCGGAAACATGCGCAAAGGCGGATGAAGAAGGTATCCCCATTATGTTGAGCAGCCTGCGTTCATATGAGATTGCCGGGCGACTTTACAATGTGGGGGTGGGCCGGGAGAGGTGAATCCCTTAAAATTATACAAGGCGGATATGCATATACATTCCTGCCTTTCTCCATGTGGTGACCTGGGAATGAGTCCGAAAACAATCGTTGCAAAAAGCCGTGAAGCAGGGCTCGACATTATTGCCGTTTGCGATCATAATTCGTCGGAAAATGTGGAAGCAACCATGCGGGCGGGCAGGATGGCCGGAGTGAACGTATTGCCCGGTATGGAGATTTGTTCAAAGGAAGAAGTTCATGTTTTGGCTCTTTTTGGAAAACTGGAAAATGCATTATCCATGCAGGCGGTTGTATATGCGCATCTTCCCGGGGAGAATGATATCAACCTGTGGGGGGATCAGATTATTGTTAATGAAAAAGATGAAGTAATGGGTGAAAACCCTCATCTTCTAATCGGTGCAACCGAACTTGGTCTTTCTGATATTGTTACACATGTGCATCAACTGGAGGGAGTATGCATTGCATCCCACATCGACCGGCCGGCGTTCGGGATTATAAGCAACCTGGGGTTTGTTCCAAAACAATTAGGGCTTGACGGAGTGGAAGTATCCTGGCGCATGCCGATACAAACAGCCCGTGAAACATTTTCCGGAATCAAAGATTTTTCTTGCATTACGTCTTCGGATGCGCATTATCTAGAAGATATCGGAAAAGTATGGACGGGCTTTATTCTTGAGGCACCGACCTTTGAAGAAATTCGGCTGGCACTGACGGACAAGGCGGGGAGACGGATTGAGGTGTAATTGAAGGAATTATCTCTTCATATTCTTGATGTTGCAGAAAATGGTATTTCCGCTGGAGCTGATATTGTCCGGATTGAGGTGGATGAAGCACGGTCGGCAAATCGATTAAAGATTGTCATTGCTGATAACGGAAGGGGTATGCCGGATGATATTCTGCGTAACGTGACAAACCCTTTTTACACAACGCGAACCACCCGGCGGGTAGGACTGGGGCTTTCTCTTCTGGAATCAGCGGCACGCCGCTGTGACGGGTCCATGCGCATTGAATCAGCCAAGGGGAAGGGAACCCGTATAATTGCAGAATTTAAATATGATCATATCGACAGAGCGCCTTTGGGAGATATTGTCGGCACAATGACGACATTGATTATGGGAAACCCGGATGTTGATTTTGAATATTACCATCAGATTGATGGCAGGCAGTTTTCCGTAAACACCCGTGATGTAAAAGAAGAATCAGGGAGCAGTTCTGTTACGGATATGGCAGTTTTTCAACTTTTATACAAAAAATTACACAATGGATTGAAGCAACTGAAATCTGGAGAGAGGTAAAATGTCTAAACTAACCATCGATGATTTAAAGAAAATTAAGGAAAAAACAGCAAAAGAGACGTCATTGAGGCATGGAGAAGCGAATATCAAGTTGATGGTTCACATGGGGACATGTGGCATCGCAGCCGGCGGAAGAGATGTTATGAATGCACTTATGGACGAATTAGCGAAGTCAGACCGTCAGGATATTCGGGTGGTGGCTTCAGGCTGCATGGGGATGTGCAGCAGTGAACCTAATGTTACGGTTGAGGTGCAGGGAGAGGAACCGATCATTTATCAGCATATGGATGCCAATAAAATGCGCCAGGTGTTTAAACGGCATGTGTTGCTGGGAGAAGTGCAGACGGATTTTGCCCTGGCAAAAATTTGATGGCGTCGTACAAAGCTTTTCATGGTGACGAATCACCACCATATGATAAAAATAACTTATCAATCATTTCAAGTGGTTGTAAATGAGTTATTTGGA
>JAOZOL010000224.1 GCA_029933295.1 Desulfobacterales bacterium
TTATATCTCCTCAATAAACCGTGCGGCAATGCTGTCTGAAAATCGCATGCCGGAAGATGTTAACCGGCAGTGCCCGTCAACGATTTTTATAAATCTCTTTGACTCAAACAAATCCACCACATGCCCGAATGATTGATTAAAACAAACATTAAACCGGGTTTCAAAATCAGCCATGCAGATCCCTTCCACACACCTTAATCTTAGGTAGATAACTTCCATCATCTGCTGCTTTGTATCTAATATTTCCGTTTCCGCAACAGGACGCTGGCCTGCCTGTATTCGTTGCATATATTTGTTAACAGACCGCACATTCCAGGACCGGCAATTATCAATAAACGAATGGGCAGAGGGTCCTAAACCGATATACGGAACATTAGACCAGTATTTTTGATTATGAGAGGAACGGGTTTTAATTGATGATGCAAAATTCGACACCTCATACTGCAAATACCCATTTTCTTCTAAAAACCGGGCGGTAAAATCAAACAATGCACCGGTTTTACCTTCTGAAAGCGCTTTAAATCGTTTATACATCAGATCCATTGTCATAGGGGTATCCGGTTCATAGGTGAGCATATAACAGGAGAGATGTTGAGGCGTAAATTTCAGTGCTGATTCAAGGTCGAACCGCCATGTTTTTTCAGTCTGTTCCGGAAGACCGTAAATGAGATCAAGCCCTATATTTTCAAACCCGGCCCGCCGTGCATCCTTGATACAGCAAACAGCGTCATCCGCCGTATGTATCCGGGAAAGAAAATCAAGGGACTGATCTGAAAAAGACTGCACACCGATATTTATCCGGTTAACCCCGGCTTTACGATAACCTGCAAATTTTTCAGGTGTTACGGTTCCGGGATTCACTTCCATGGTGATTTCCGATGCGGATATTACACAAAAACGATTGCATATCGTGTCAATGAGACATCCAATATTTTCAGGATTAAGAAGCGAAGGCGTACCGCCACCGATATAGATGGTATCTACATCAGATACCGGCGCATCGACCATTTTCACTTCCCGAACAAGCGATTGAACAAAAGACGGGATTATTTCCAGATCTGTAATGGAATAAAAATCACAATATGCACATTTTTTCACGCAAAATGGAATATGAATATAAATTCCGGTATTTTTTTCATGGTTTGCATTCACAAGGATATTTGTCAAATTACGCTCATTGATAACATAATACCAAAATACAAGACTACGCCGACTCCAGATCATCTAATTCCATTAATCTTTCATCAAATGACATCCGTTTCGCCTCAACAATTTCCGATAATTTTTCAAACTCCGCAAAATCCCGATCAATAATCCCCTGGCACTGATAAATCTGCTGCGACAATTCTGCAATTTGACTTCCCATATTCTTCTCAGTGGCTGTCTGCATATTCTCATGCAGCTTTCTCAGTTTCTTTTCATGATGATCAATACGATTTTCAATTTCATCAATCCTGTTTTCCAACGGCCTTACCGCTTTTCCCCTCTCGGAAATCAAAGCAGACCGAAGACGCCTGATTTCTTTTTTATTTAACTTAATTTCCTTTTCTTTATTTGAAACATCTTTAATAATCTTTTCAGCATGATCATCGTCCCCCCATCCGCCCGTATCCAGAAATCTCTGATAGTCGCCTTCAAAAACATGGACGCCGTTGTTTTGAAATACGATCAGACGCCGGGCCACGGCGTGGAGAAACATTTCATTATGGGTAACCATCACAACCGCCCCTTCAAACTGATCAATGGCCGCAAGAAGCGCATCACATGATTCCATGTCAAAATGATTGGTCGGTTCATCCAACAAAAGAAGATTAATGGGCGTACAAAGGAGTTTACCCAGCATCACCCGGCTTTTTTCACCGCCGGATAATACACCGATTTTTTTTAACGCCAGGTCTCCCTCAAACAGCATGGCCCCACAAATATTGCGGGCAGCCTGACGATCCATGTCCGGGCTTGTATATAATATTTCTTCTTCAACAGTCTTTGAATTTTCTAATGTTTTGATATTGGTCTGCTCAAAATATCCCGGCGTCACATCCGGATGAAAGTGAATCCCACCGGTGGTTGGTTTTAACCGTCCACCAAGGAGTTTTAAAAAAGTTGTTTTCCCTGCTCCGTTTTTGCCGATTACACATATCCGGTCTTTCGGATTAACGGTTATATTAACATTTGAAATTAATTTAATTTTTGGATCATAAAAAAAACCAAGATCATTGACATTGAAAAGATGTTTACCGTTAAAGGGTCTGTCCCGGAAAGAAAAATCAAGGTTTTTTAATCTTTCCAGTTTTTCATTTTTTGTTAATTTGCTCAATGTCTTAACGCGGGACTGGACAAGGCCGGCAAGCCTTGCTTTTGCCCTGAAACGCGTTATAAACACTTCCATTTCTTTACGCCGTTTTTCTTCATTAGTGCGCGTCTTTTCATGTATCTCTTCTTCCTGGGCAATCTGCATATAATATTTTTCAGTATTGCCGGGAATCTTGCGTATGTTTTGCCTGTGAATTCCCAGAATATGGGTCACCACGGCGTCCATAAACCCTCTGTCATGAGTGATAATAAAAACTTCCCGCGGCCAGCAAATTAAAAATTTTTTTATCCAGCGAATCGACGTAATATCCAGATAATTTGTCGGTTCATCCAGCAATAACAAGTCCGGTTCTGACAGCAGCACCTTGGTCAGGTTCAGTCTCACCTGATAGCCGCCGGATAATTCTGTCGGCGGACGATTCAAATCTTTTTCACTAAAGCCCAGACCCGCAAGAATTTTTTCCACTTTCCATAACTGAGATGCAGCATCTTCACAAAGCCCTTTTTTTCCTTCTTCCAGTACCGTATCTTCCGTAAAATCCATCTCCTGTTTCACATAACCGATCCGATAGTTTTTAGGAACGGATATATTACCGGTATCTGCTTCTTCACGCCCGGAAATAATTCGAAAAAGCGTTGTCTTGCCATGGCCGTTTCTACCCACGAGTCCCACCCGCTCGCGGCGATTGATTTTAAAACTGGCATTTTTAAATAAAACGGCAGCCCCGAAACTCTTTGAGAGATTATCAACACTGATCATGAATTTAATAAAACTTTGATATTAAGAATATTAATGAAAACCGAAAAAGGCGTGAGAAATTAAACTAACCGATTAATCAACAGATGTATCCTATCCGTTCACGTGGGTGCAACTTCTGATGCAGTGTCAACCAATGAATGCTTACGATGCATCAATCCCCATTTTGCTGCACCGATATCGAAACGACCTAAGACTGATACCGAGCAGATCTGCTGCACTGTTCTTATTCCCGTGGGCGCATTTTAAAGCTTTTTCGAGATATGCCTGCTCAATATCTTCTAATATTTTCTCCAGCAAAACCCCGTTTGCGACCTCATCCAAATCAAACCGCTGATTTTTAATTCCTTCTATCCATCTGCGTTTATGAATTGAAAGGGAAAGACTATCCGGTAATATAATATTTGTATTGGAAAGGGCAACGCTCCGCTCAATGAGGTTCTCCAGTTCACGGACATTTCCCGGAAAATCGTATTTCTGTAACAAATCAACTGCGTAAGAAGAAATTTTAGTAATTTCCTTTCCGGATTCTTTTGCATACTTTTCAAGAAAATACTGGGCAAGGGCACGCAGGTCCCCTTTCCGGTCTCTTAAAGG
The DNA here is from genome assembly GCA_029933295.1 of Desulfobacterales bacterium. Taxonomy (GTDB): domain Bacteria; phylum Desulfobacterota; class Desulfobacteria; order Desulfobacterales; family Desulfosalsimonadaceae; genus JAOZOL01. The sequence goes on from JAOZOL010000224.1 coordinate 3,668, forward strand.
AGGAACTTTTATTTCAATCACATTAATCCGGTAAAAAAGATCTTCTCTGAAATTCCCGGCAATCACTTCATCCTCAAGTGTCTTATTCGTCGCTGAAAGGATACGAATATCAACTGAGGTATCCTTGTTGCTGCCAACCGGTTTGAAAGCCCTTTCCTGAACTACCCTGAGCAGTTTGACCTGCATGGCTGGACTCAATTCTCCGATTTCGTCTAAAAAAAGGGTCCCTGTATTTGCCGATTCAAAGAGCCCTTTTTTATCCTGAGAAGCACCGGTAAAAGCGCCCTTTTTATATCCAAAAAGTTCACTCTCGATCAGGGTTTCGGGAATACTTCCGCAATTAATCACAATAAAGGGATTTTTGCTGCGATCACTCTGACGATGAATGGCCCGGGCAATCAATTCCTTTCCCGTTCCGCTTTCGCCTGATATAAGCACATTGGTTTTCGTCCTGGCTATCTGTTTGATCACTTCATATATATGCTGCATTCGGGGGCTGTTTCCCACCAGCAGGCCGAAATGAAAACTTTTTTTAAGCTCGTCATCAATACTTTTCTTCTCATCAGGCAGGGTGCGTAACTCAAGGGCCTTTGTGATGGTCTGTTTTAACTCCTGATTGTCAAACGGTTTTGGAAGGTAATCATAGGCGCCGTCATTCATGGCGTCCACTGCATTCTCCGCAGTGGCATAAGCGGAAATCATAATTACAATGGATGTTGGGCTGATTGTCTTGGCCCTTCGCAACACCTCAAGGCCGCTGATATCGCCCAGCCGAATGTCGCAAAGAATCAGATCATAATTATTTTTTTCAATTAATTGATTTGCGAGAATTCCATTTTCAGCACATGAGACCTCATACCCTTCCCTGGCCAGCATTAATTCCAGAAGTTCCCGCATGCTGAGTTCATCATCGACAATGAGTATGTGTGCGCCGTTTGAATCCATAAAAA
>JAOZOL010000225.1 GCA_029933295.1 Desulfobacterales bacterium
ATATTTCAGGCGCCAGATATAACACAGAATTAACCGTCCTCTTCCCCTTGATAGATTGCGATATACTGTTTAGTGACACTTTTCCAGTTGTAATATTCCATCATCTTTTCAATATTTGCCCGGCTCATTTGTATGCGCAGTTGTTTTGATTTCTTTATTTTTAAAATTGCCCCCTTTATCTGGTTGATATCACCCGGGGCCACTAATATCCCATTTTCTTTTCCAATTAAATCAGGAATGCCGCCAATATCAGCTCCGATAATGGGAAGGCCGCAGGCCATGGCTTCAACAAAGGCCATCCCAAAAGACTCCGCAAGAGAGGTCAGGATAAAAACATCGTTTTGAACCAGGAGTTTATGGAGTTTTTGAGGATGGCAAAATCCATAAAACAAGACAGAATTATCCAGAGACAACTCTTTACACAATTTTTTAAGCTCCTCCTCATAATTTCCTGTCCCAACGATCAAAAAAGAAATTTCAGGATCTCTTAACTCCGCCAATGCATATAAAATATTCTGAATTCCTTTCCGTTCGATGAGTCTTGCCACAGAAATTAATTTCAGCCCTTTTTTTTCATTGTTTTCAGATGGCGCAGTTCTGAAAAAAATAGAATCTACACCGTTTGGAATCACTTTGATCGCTTGGGAAGGAGCTGTTTTTCGTGCCGTCTCTTTCAGGCTGGCAGAAAGGGCCACAATCTGTGTTGCATCCTTCCATATCTTTTTGGTAAGCGGCAGCAATAAGCGATGAACTTTTTGAAGCGTTTTATTATAATTATCATAACCGGGAACATCGGAACCCCTGAGGGATATGAAATAAGGCGTTTTTCTGTGTGGACCCGGTAATAAGGACAAAAATCCGGTTGGCAGTCCAAAAAAATAGTGAATCACGTCGTACTGATTTTTTCTTGTTAACCGCAAAAATACGAAAGCAGCAAAAAACAGATAGCTGATTGCCCCCCGAAAGCCACAATCATGAATTCCTTTACGCCAACTCATCACCCGGTAAACCGTAAAACCGTTAATTTTTTCTTTTAAAGGCTGGCCGGACAGCCGGGAGGTCAACACCTCAACCTGATGGCCAAGCCGGGCTAACTCTTTGGCCAGGTTGCAGGTAGCTTTCCCGGCACCGCCACCTATGGGCGGAAATTCATAATTTAAAAGCAATATTTTCATTATACTCAAGCAGTTATCATTGCTGGTAATAGGGCTATCGTCTTGGGATGATATCTTTTGTCAGCACCCCAAACAAAAACATCTTAATCCATGCCATGCCCAGCTCTAGCATGGCCACATCATCTGATTTGATTTTTATCCGAAGCTGTGCTCTGACCTTGTAGCGTTTTAAAAAGCTGCTGTTTAACACAAAATCCCGGAACGCATCAATATTATAAGCCGCCATAAACGCCATTTTCCCCTTTTGACCGTTCGGCCCTTCCCCGCCCCACGGGTCATTTTGAAACAATTGCATGATGTTGGCCCATTTTACGGTCATCTGATTGTAAAATGACGCTTCCTGATCCGCCTCCCAGGATGTCAGGGTCCAGATCGCGGTTTCATGACGGCCCTGACAAAACTTTGGTGGACGAAAAAAATGGACCAGCCGGGTTTTATCTTTTTTTGCATCATAATACAGTCCGTGTTCCACCGGAAATGCCCGGCAGGTTTGGGGACGGTCGGGATATACTAAACACCCTGCCTCTGATAAAAACGGACAGGTCTTTTCTTCATTATCCGCCATTTGAAGCATCACATCGGGAAAGTGATGACCGGGCCGGAAAACAATATCCGTATATTCTTCAATGAACTGATCAGAGGTGATCGCTAAATTTTGTTTTAACCGTATGACATCATAGGGATTTAAAAAAAGATTGAGATTTCTGCAGCACAGATTAAAACATGATACGCCGGGATGACAACGGAAAACAAACGTTTCCGTTTCTGTAAGCATCCGGCCTTTAATTTCCGAAAGATTATCTGTTTCAACATACTTCATATGCTGATTTTCCTGTCTGTCATTTGCGCCACCATATGCTTAAACTTAGGAGTCTCACCGGGCTTTTCCCGTAAACGACGTTCCAGATCAGCCATTTTCATTAACGTCAACCGCCTTTTTCCGGATCTCATCCTGTTTTATTTTATCGAACCGCCAAAAAAACCCTTCATCAGATACAGGTATTCGATGCGGGTATACAGACTCCTCTAACGAGATTTTCAAAGACTACACCAGGGGGGTGGGCACAAAGATTTCATTATACAGATTCAAGATATATCTGTCGGTGATGCTGGCAATAAAATCACATATGATGCGTTCCACCGGCACATCACCGGCATAGGGTATTTCCATTTCCATGTTTGCCATTCTTTTGCTCAAAGACTCCGGGTTTTCCAGAAAATAGGTATAAATTTCCGAAATCATTTTTTTTGCTTTAACAAACTCATCATGAACCCGCCGGGACCGATACACATTGTCATACAAAAATGCCCTTAAATCGCTCATTGCCGAAAATACCGGATCACTAAACTGAAGCATGAATTTGTTATTTTTTACCTTGCTGGAAAAAATCAAATCCCGAATCATGGTGGTTGCCCGCTGGGAATGAGAAATGCCCAACACCTCCGAACAGGATCTCGGCACCTGAAGCGGTTTGATCACACCACTGCGGATGGCATCATCCAAATCATGATTTAAATATGCAATAATATCCGCAAACCGGACGATCTGCCCTTCTATGGAGCAAGCAATTTCGTCGGGATTTGACGGCATGATGTCCCCGAATCCCTTGGAATGCTTTAAAATTCCATCACGCACCTCATAGGTTAAATTTAAGCCCTTCCCGTTTTGTTCAAGAACATCCACCACCCGAAGGCTCTGGATATTGTGAGAAAAATCCGAAGAAAAAATTTCCTTTAACGCCGTTTCCCCGCTGTGACCGAACGGTGTATGACCCAGATCATGGCCCAGGGCAATGGCCTCTGTCAGATCTTCATTTAGCCACATGGCCCGACTGATTGTCCTTGCAATTTCACTCACTTCAAGGGTGTGGGTCAACCGGGTACGGTAATGATCCCCCAGGGGCGCAAGAAACACCTGGGTTTTATGCTTTAACCGCCTGAACGCATTGGAGAAAACAATTCTATCCCTGTCCTGCTGATACGCGGTTCGAATCGGGCACGGCTCCTCTTTTCTCTGCCGGCCCCCGGATTTGGATGACTGCATGCCAAACGGGGAAATAAATGACTCTTCGCGCTTTTCAAATTCTTCACGAATGGATAGTTCCTGCCCACCAGTCCTGGCAGTCTGATTAATTTTTTTATGTTTATACATGACGGTCACCGGCTCTTGGTCGTAACACCCGTAAAAGCCTTTCTCTTATATATTAATGAGATAACCATATTCAACTTTTGCAATAAATGTAAAGACATAATTTCTGATGGCGTTGTCAGGCAAATAAATTCAGATTGGGCCGCATCGTCAGGTCGGGGGATGTGGCAAAAAACGCATCCACTTCTTTCTCAATTTCATTAAAATCAGCAGCTCTTGCTATTTTTTTAAAAAAGCTATGCCCATATTTAAACAGCGCTGCATTGTAAACAGCCATTTTTTTAAATTTTCGCAGTGCCGCCACCGTTTCATAGTGTTTGCTCAGCAGGGTGATCATCTGCTTTAAAACGGTTCTGTATGTTTCATCATCGGCAACAAACCCATCCGCCCACTGGGCAAATATCCAGGGTTTGGCAATGGCGATTCGTCCCAGCGCGATTCCGTCACATCCTGTTGTTTCAAACATTTTTTTACAATCGTCAGATGTGAACACTTCCCCGTTCCCAAACACCGGAATCGACACTGCCTGTTTCACCTGGGCGATATATTCCCATTTTGGCGGCCTTGATCGCCTGTCCGGCGCCACCCGGGGATGAAAAATCAACGCATCCGCACCAGCATCTTCAAACCGGCCCGCCAGCTCGACCGCCGACTTTGGACAATCCTCCCAGCCGGTCCGGAACTTTACCGTCACCGGAATGGACACGGCCTTTCGAACGTTACGAACAATCTCAACTGCGCGATCCGGAATTTTCAGTAATGCGGCGCCGCAATTCTTCTTGCAAATGGCCGCCACCGAACACCCAAAATTAAGATCCACGCCGAAAAACCCTTCTTGTTCAACCCGTTTTGCGGCCAGTGCCATAACATCTGAATCCGATCCGAATAACTGACAAATCAGACAGGACAGTTCTTCGTTCCGCCACCGAAACACCGGTGAAATATGGGAATTTTCATGAGGAACGGATCTGGCACTGCACATCCCGGTATATAAAAGACCACATCCGCCAAACCGATCCACCAGTTCCCGGAACGCCACATGCGTCAGCCCGCTCATGGGAGCAAGAATAAGCCGGGTGGGAATTGATTTACCGCCGATCTCAAGGGGCGTGTTGATGAGTTTTCGGATATCGGGTTTCATGAGGGGGCTTATATGCAATTTTTTACGCAATCGCAAGCTCATCTGATGACCAATTGTTTTTTACGCCAAAAGGACGGTGAGAGGTTTGATGAAAAAATAAACATCGAACATCGAACGTCCAACATCGAATGTTGAACGTTCATCTGTAATA
>JAOZOL010000226.1 GCA_029933295.1 Desulfobacterales bacterium
TTTTTTTGTTTAATTCGGGTCGAACCATGATAGCTGATTAATATAAAATGTCCCATTGCTTTTTTTAATAAATCGTTATATTCGAAATCCACATTAACCGATATACTTATCATATTAACATTACTATATATTTAATTTTTATTTTGTTTGCATGACACACGTATTTTAATGGAGCAATAATGCTGATGAAAGAGCGTCTATCTAATGTAGTGACAACCGGTAACGGGTATTCCAATAAAAAAATATTGAGCCTCGGTATTTGTCTGGGCGCTTCCACCATATCGGTTGTGCAGGTGGCGGCCAATAGCGACAGCGATCAAAGCGGAAGTGCGGAAAAAAATAATGATACGCGTATCATCGACTTTTCGGTTCATTCCCATGGCGGTAATCCAAAACAGACCATGATGTCTGTTGTAACAGACCTTGATTTTGGCGCATTTGATAAAATCGCGGTGACTGGAAGAAAATTTCATAAATTCGTCAACCTGTCCTCCATTTCAGAGCCGGAAGCGGTTGAATATGCGTTCAAATTCGTAAAACCGGATGATGTTGTCTGCCCGGCGGTGGTGTCGGCCGGGGGGGAAACATTTATGACCTATGTGCTGGACAGCAACGGCAGGATATCCAACGTGCTGACAGGCAATAAATGCGCTTCAGGCACAGGAGAGTTTTTTCTCCAGCAGCTTCGACGAATGGACATATCTCTTGAAGATATTGCGGACTGGACCGATACTGAAAATCCTTATCATGTATCGGGCCGATGTTCCGTGTTTTGTAAGTCAGACTGCACCCACGCCACCAACAAGGGAATTCCAAAGTCAAGAGTCACGGCCGGATTGTGTGTTATGATGTCGAACAAAATTCTGGAACTTTTAAAAAAAGTGGATCGAAAAAATATCATGGTGACCGGCGGAACCGCATTGAATAAAATGATGATCAGTAACCTGAAGGCTGAAATACCCGGGCTGATTGTTCCCAAAGAAGCCCCGTATTTTGAGGCTTTGGGTACGGCGTTGTGGGCACTGGATCACCCGACCGCGCCGTTTCCCGGAAAAGACGCGCTTTTTCGGGAGGAGATCGAACCGTTTGAATCTTTGCCGCCCCTGGCGAATTTCAAGGATCAGGTAGAATTTAAAACCATAAAAACAGACACGGTAAGGGACGGAGACAACTGCATTCTTGGCCTGGACGTGGGGTCTACCACCACCAAAGCAGTTCTTTTGCGAAGAGATGACAATGCCATGCTTGCCACTATCTATTTGAGAACCAATGGTGATCCGGTTGGCGCATCGAAGAAGTGTTACGCGTCGATTCTTGAGCAGGTGACATCCGTGGTTGATCCGGCCGGCATCACAATTACAGGCCTGGGTGTCTGCGGCTCCGGCCGTAAGATAGCCGGACTTCATGCCATGACAGACGGTGTGATCAACGAAATTATAGCCCATGCGGCTGCGGCAGTATTTTTTGATGATAAGGTGGATACGATTTTTGAAATCGGCGGCCAGGATGCGAAATATACGTATATCACCAACGGCGTATCTTCCGATTATGCAATGAACGAAGCGTGTTCTGCCGGGACCGGATCATTTCTTGAAGAGTCGGCGCAAGAATCGTTGAATGTTGCCATGGAAGACATCGCGGATATCGCCATGAAGGGAAAGCGGCCGCCGAATTTTAACGATCAGTGCGCCGCATTTATTGCCTCAGATATTAAAAATGCCATTCATGAAGGCGTGGCACATGAGGATATTGTTGCCGGCCTGGTTTATTCCATCTGTATGAACTATACAAACCGCGTCAAAGGAAATCGTCAGGTGGGGGAAAAGATTTTCATGCAGGGTGGCGTATGCTATAACCACGCTGTTCCGCTGGCCATGGCCGCCCTTGTGGGCAAACCGATCGTTGTCCCTCCTGAACCCGGGTTGATGGGCGCTTTTGGTGTCGCCCTTGAGGTGAAGAAACGAATTGAAAATAATCTCATGGAAGCAGGGCGGTTTGACCTTCAAACCCTTGCGGAACGCGAGGTAACGTATGGTAAATCCTTCATATGCGGTGGCGGCAAAGAAAAATGTGATAGAAAATGTCATATTGCCATGATTGAGCTGGAGGGGAAAAAATATCCTTTCGGCGGTGCCTGCAACCGGTATTACAATTTAAGACACAAAATTGCCTATGACATAAAAACGCTTGATCTGGTGAGGCTCCGGCAATCGCTTGTTTTTGATAAATATGCGGCCGCACTGCCGGCGCAGACAACGCCCAGGGGCCGGGTGTGGATTAATCGAAGTTTTCTGGTCAATACCTATTATCCGCTGTATTCAACTTTTTTTACCGAACTCGGATATCAAATTATTTTACCGGATACGCCGTCCCAGGAAGGGATCGACAGGCGGGGGGCGGCTTTCTGTTATCCCGCAGAATTGGCCCATGGGTTTTTCTATTCAATGATCGAGGCAGGTGAGCAACCGGATTTTATATTTCTTCCGCATTTTAAAACCATACCCTGTAGCAGCGAAAATGAAAGTTCTCAATTATGCCCGATTGTCCAGGGTGAAACATTTTTTCTCCAGACCACATTCAGGGATCAGATTAAAAAATTAAAAGCAAAGGGTGCCCAAATATTGTCCCCGCTTCTAGATCTCAGGACAGGACTTGACGCTGGAATGGATTCGTTTGTTGAGACAGCGGCCACGATGGGCGAATCAAAGAAAAAGGCTGTCAACGCATTTAAGAAAGCGATAGCCAGACAAAACGCATGCTTTGAGGAGATGGCGGAAACCGGTAAGAAGGTGATGGCGGATCTGGAATCAGATCCTGATAGAACGGCAATGGTGATATTTGCCAGATCCTATAACGGGTATGTGGAAGAGGCCAACATGGGGATCCCTCACAAACTGGTATCCCGGGGCGTCCAGGTTATTCCCATTGACTTTCTCGACATAGAGCGTGAAAACGCTAAAAAGCATATGTACTGGGGGATGGGCCAGTTGATTTTAAAAGCGGCCAGGGTTGTGAAAAAACATCCCCAGCTTTTCGGCACCTACATCACCAATTTTTCCTGTGGACCGGATTCTTTTCTCATCGGTTATTTCAGAAGCATCATGGGGAAAAAACCCTCCCTGACCCTTGAACTCGACAGCCATTCAGCGGACGCAGGGATTGAAACACGGATTGAGGCGTATCTCGATATCGTGGCGATATTCAGACAGATTCAGGGACAAGAGGAGAGCCCTGTTTTGACAAAGCCGTTCAGGACGGCCGGGACATCTCTTGAAAACGGTGTCCCGATGGTGACCACATCATCCGGCAAAACCATTCCCATGACGGACCCGTCCGTCACGGTTCTTTTCCCGTCAGTGGGCCTGTTTGCAACGGCATCCCTGGGAGCGGTCTTTAGAGCCAAGGGGTATAACACTTTTGTTCATCCTCCTGCCGACGATGCGATCCTCAAACTTGGCCGGGCCAATACGAGTTGTAAAGAGTGTCTGCCGTTGTTGCTGACAACCGGATCATTACTGAATTATATTCAAAATCATAAAAAGGACGGAGAAATAATCGTTTATTTTATGCCCACAGGATCGGGACCGTGCCGGTTTGGCCAATACTATGTTTTTATGGAAGATTTGCTCAAGCGATTGAATATTCCGGATGTGGCGCTGTTATCCCTTTCATCTGAAAACAGTTATGCGGGACTTGGAAATGATTTTCAAGTCAAGGCTTGGTGGGCGGTTATTGTATCGGATGTTATGGAAGACATTCGTTCCATGATTCTTGCCAATGCCGTGGATGTTGACAAAGGAATGGAGGTGTTTGACAAAGAATGGGCCCTGTTACTGGAAACCCTTGAAACTAAAAAATTTTCAGGCTTGGAAGATCAGCTTCAAAAAACAAGCTGGAATTTGAGAGAAATCCCCATGAAACGGCCTCCGGCGGATGTGCCGGTGATTTTTCTTTCCGGGGAAATGTTTGTTCGGCGGGACGGGCTGTCCCGCCGGTATCTGACCGAAGTTTTGGCGAAAAGAGGCTTTGCGACAATCTGTGCGCCCATCGCGGAATGGATGATTTATTCGGACTATCTGGTGGATAAAAAGTTGGTTTATATGTCCATGACATTGTTGGAAAAATTGGGATTTATGATTAAAAAGCATGTGATGGCAAAACATGAAAAACGCCTGAAGGCATTGCTGAGGAAATCAGGCCTTGTTCATGCGGAGATGGTGGATATGGATACCATCATCAATACTGCCCGTCCCTATGTTTCGCCCAATTTGACAGGGGAAGTGGTCCTTACCGTGGGAAGCGCTATTGCCGAAGTCGCGAATCAAGCATGCGGTGTCATTGCCATCGGGCCTTTTGGCTGCATGCCGAACCGGATATCTGAGGCAATATTAAACGAGACCATGAACCGGACCGACAAACTTGTCACAGCCCCGAATGATAAGCGGCTTCAGTCGATTCTTGAAGAGGTTGAGGAATTACCTTTTCTGGCGGTGGAAAGTGACGGGTCGCCATTTCCCCAATTAATTCATGCAAAACTCGAAGCCTTTTGTTTGCGGGCGGAAAGACTGCATCAGCAGATGAGGTAAATCAATGTAAAAAACA
>JAOZOL010000227.1 GCA_029933295.1 Desulfobacterales bacterium
GAAATTGAGTTAGCAGATTAATGATTATATTTAGGATACTAAAATAGTAATTAATGGTTATACCAAAATATGATGAATTCACATGAAAAGTGAAGTGGGATCTTGTGTATTTTTCTGCGCAAGAAAAGCACTTTAAAGTTGCCAAATCAACCATATTGGTTTATACAATTTAAAACAATGTTTTGTTAGGGGGAAAATGTCGGTTGTCGATGTCGTTCTAGAAGAAATAGGTGGAATGGGAGTGCATTTGGGTGACCGCTTGCCATCCGAACGCAAGTTAGCGGAACTGTGCAATATCAGTCGATCCAGTGTCAGAAATGCCCTAAAGGAACTCCAGTCCAAACGTATTTTAGCTACAAGACCGGGGAGTGGGTACTTTCTGGTATCAGATTTTGCATTGCATCAAGCACTGAATGGGTTCGGTGTTGATTGGACAATTGGCCGGGTCCGGCAAGTTTTTGAGGCACGAATTTTTGTTGCTGCACAGGTTACGCAGCTGGGATCTGAAAATATGACGGTCAACTCATTGCAGGAGTTGGAAGACTGCCTTGTCGACTTGGGAAAAGCAGTTGTTAATATCGACACGCGGGCAATGGATATTTTACATAACCGTTTTATAAATATTATCCATGAAAGTTGCTTGAACCCAGAATATCTCCGGATGCTTAACGAGGTGCAATTGCCATCCCACTATGTTGTTTCTATTTTGCAGGTTGTAACAGGGGATGAAAGAAATGATTACTTTTCTGAACATGTCAACCTGTTTCAGGCAGTAAAAAATAAGAATCACTCTTTAGCAAGAGATGTTTATGTCCACATTTGTGAGAGAATATTGTCTCTGTTTAATAAATATACTGATGTCGTTTTTTAGCCAACTTGCGTTTTTGGCGACAATGAGAGAGGTAACATCAACCCTAAAGTGAAGGAGGAAGGTATGAAGAGGCGTAATTTTCTGAAAGCTATGGGTGCGACAGCTGCTGGTGTGGGGGCTGCTGCTACAATTGGTGCTCCAACTAAGGCTTTTGCCCGGAGTAAAACCGATATCGGCGAATGTAAAAGTCTGAAGATTACTGTCCTTACTGAAACTAGCTGGTTTGATAATGCTCAATTTAAAAAAGATATTGTCGACAATGGTGGTGCCAGCACTAATCAGTATGATATCCCCTGGGATCCAAAAAATGCCGGCGGTTATTCCACGTTGCTTGAGATTGAACAATTGGATGGTACCGTTAATAAGCTTTTGATGGATACCGGATGGAGCAATGAGTGGATGGATTATGTTTATGATCGCCACGGTATTGATAAGATGATTGAATCTGGTGAGATTGACACCATGGTTCTGACTCACTGGCATCTGGACCATTTCTGGGGTATTGAGTCAACTCTGAAGCACAATGACAAAATCAAGATGTATGGCCCGGCAACGATGTATCCTGAAGATGAAAAGCTTCTCTACGGAGGGAAGAATGAAGCAAAAGGTGTCGTCATCAATAAGAATGATGTTCCTTTTAAAGGTGAATTGGTTAAAACGACTCCAAAAGAATTTTATAAACTCTATCCTGGTGTTGCAATCAAAGAGTTTGATGTGCCAATTCTGCTACGTGTTCGTGGTGAGAATGTTGTTTATGTCAATGTTAAGGGTAAGGGCATTGTCACAGTCACTGGGTGTTGTCACCCCGGTCTTTTAACTCTCTATTCGACCGCAAGACGTCAGATCAAAGGTGGGGATAAAATTTACGGCTGTTATGGTGGTCTGCATATTTCCCTGTTTGAAAACTGGGATCCCAAGATGGATGATATTATAAAGGGTGCTAAGGCTTTCAATCCGAAGAAGATGGGCTGTAATCATTGTACTGGTTGGGTCTGGGCTGAGAATGCTGCCAAGGCTGGCTTGCCGATTGTCAAAGGAACTAATGAATATAAAACTTATCCAAGACAATCCTCTGTTGCTAAAGATACCAATGTATTTTTAACTAATGGAGATACGGTCATCTTTTAATCTTGTAAGGGCGCAGTACATGCGAGTACTGCGCCCTTTATTGATTTGCTCTTGAGAGGTTTCAAAATGACTACAACAAAAAATACTTACCTCTATGGCCTGATCGCATTTATTGTCATGATCGTTATCAATTTTGCACTGTGGAGACTTTTTTTTGCACCGTCCCATGGGGTTTTTAAACTGTTCACCCCGATGTATGGTCTGTCCTTGGCCGCCTGTTATTTTTATTCAATTATCCTTGTAGCGGATATCTTTGGTTACAAAAATGAGACGGGAAGTATTGGCAAGGGTGTCGGAGCTTTTATTTCCTCAATCGTAGTGTTCTATGTCCTTTATTATGTATTCTTCTGGAATGTCTTGGGGCAATTCGGAGTGACCTATTTCAGTCCCCAGGCTCTGATTGCTACTGGAGGAACCGGGCTGGAAATCTGGAATGCCCGTGAAAATTCGTCTTTGGCAATTCTTTATATGGTAACAGCACTGATTTTTATATCAACTATCTGGAATGCTGGATTTGGAAATGCACCGTGGGATGGACTGAAGCAGTCGACCATCGGATTCAGCAAGTTTTTTGCCACGGCTTTTTTTGCTGTTATTGTTTACGCGATCTTTTTTCATCCAAACATTACTGCATTGTTTCTACCAAAGCAGATTTTTGCCGGTGTTTTGCCTTGGTGGGAAGGGACTGCTATGACAGCGAGTTCTTTCTATCATCTCGGCTGGATGTTTGCCGGGATGTTTTTTCTCATGTTCCTTGTTGATTGCATGGATGGATTTCCATTCCAGCTATTCGGGGGTGATGATACATCCGGTTCCTGGATTGGTGGTGTTGTCGCATTAGTTATCGCCGTGGTTGGTGGTTTTATCTTCATGTATATCGCTGAAGCAATCATGAACTACTATTGGTACGAACCTTTTACCGGTGGTAACTATACTGATGACCCCCGTTTTCGTCACCTGCATACGGCTGAAATTGCCGCTTTCTTCATGCTTGCCTTGTTGATTGTTAAGGTTTTTTTCAATAATGTTTTTCATCCGGCGAATAAATGGTTGGCAGCAATCGTGAGGTTTGTTGTTGTTGTGGCGGTGGGATTGCTGGTGTACTGGTTTTACTATAGTGAAGTCCCTGGTCCTGTTTTTGTTGATCGGGTTCCCGGCATTGGTAATACTGATGATACGTCATTGTGCTGGACAATTATGTCTCTGGCTCTGATCATGGTTTACGATAAGTTTTTTAAAGCATCCTTGATCGGTAAGTAATTATGAGGCGACGGGAGTTTTTCAGAGATGCTTTGGATGAATCAATCCGGGCGGCGCAAAAAGGTTTCCTGAATCTACAGGAAACTTTTACTGAGGTGAATGATGCAGTGCAGGATGCCCTGGATGAGACCCCAGGTCACGGTGACTTCTTTGATTCTTATGAAATGAGTTATTCCTTGACTCTTGCATATCCGCGGGAAATGTTTGAGCAGATGGCCAGAGATCAGGGCATGCCCTTCGAAGGTGTTGAAACCATAGATATCGCCAGTGAACTGTATAAAAGGGGTGTCATATGAGCAGGGTTGATGCATATCACGCAACCAGAATTATCATTGAAAATGCTTTCAGTCATCTTACATGGCATGAAGATGTTTGTGAAAAGACCGGGTTTAAAGGGATCAGTCAGGTGTGGAAAGAAGATCCCGCCTGGTATTTCTGGTTGAATCAGGTCAAAGGTGCATTTTTATTACGTTTACATGCTGAAGAACCGATAAGCAATAATCAGTACCTCAGTTTGTCTCTGCACTATTTTCCTGCCGTTGATGAAGAGTCCTATCAAAGTCTAAGTAAAGAGGAAAAGGAGATGCTCAGTGATAGGTCGATTTTTGACCTAGAAACCATTACACCACAGTTTGAAGCCTATGATCGATTCATTTCTCAATTTATTGTTGCGGAGATCGGTTTTGTCATTGACCCGGAAAATGATTTGCAATTGCTCCTCTATAGCTCATCAAAGGGTGAAAATCATCCTGTTTACTCCTTCATCAGTCTCTTGATCAATACTTTGAATTTCCAATCAAAGCGCCATCATCTGCAGGCTTTTGTGCTGCAGGATGAATCTGTGAAAACTACGTTTCTAAGCTATTCGGAAGCAGTTTTTCAGCAGTTTTTAGCCTCGTTTGGGTTGAATTTAAATCTGTTTGATACTCTGGTTGATGATGACAAACTTAATGAATGGTTACATGCTGCCCATATTGATGCTGTTTGCTCTATGAGTAGCTCATGTAGCTGTTCCCATTGAATAAAGGAGCCCCCATATGAAAAAGATCCTGATTATCTCGTTATGTCTTTTGGTATTCTTGGTTGCCAGTAGTTATGCTATGAGTGCAAACGAACAGATGCAGGGGTATGCTCTAAATAATACCCACTGTGTTTCCTGTCATGATTCCGTTGCCGACCCGGAAAAACCAGGATTCACCAGAGATACCTGGCATCTGATTATTAATATTATGCATAAGAATGGTATGGAGAAACTTTCAGATGAGGATAAAGGAGCACTTGTCGATTATTTTTATATGATCAGAAAAGGTCTGGAGCGCTCGGCAGGTTAATT
>JAOZOL010000683.1 GCA_029933295.1 Desulfobacterales bacterium
AATATCAATTTTTTCGTTGAAATCATTAGTGTTTTGGGCCTAAAAATGCCGAAAACAGGCAAATTAGCTGAAATCTTGTTAAACATGGGTTAATGCTGCCTGCCTGTGCAGGCACGGCAGACAGGCCGGCGGCGATTTTTTGCCGTCCAGTGGACTGGCAGGTTATGTTCTGCCTCCCATAAAATTTGAAGCAAATGATTCTTTTAAAGGGCCTAAAATTGGTTCTAAGTCGGAGATTGAAACTTTTTTTATTGAGAGTCCATTCTGCCGTGCATGTTTTGAAAAAATTTCATCTGAAGGAGAATCTTCAGTTATTATTAAAGTTTCTGCCCATTGTTTCTTCGTCTGCCATGCCGTATTGAACAGGTTATGGATATCTTTGTCATTTGGTGCTTCGTCTACAACGCGAGACAAAACATGCCCCAATAAATAACAGCTGGCTGCATCCATTAATACATATATGTCGTAGGGCTCGTTCTTTACAAACAAAAATTCATCATTGATTCTAACTGCTATCCATGCCTCATTAACTCGAAATTGATCGGGAGTAAGCATATTATGCACTCCATATATCATTTAACAGCGCATTGAATAGCGCGAGTATGCCGTCCGGACTGACAAGATCCGGGCTCATTATGTCAATAGATGTACCGTGCATCTTAGGCATCGGATTATCCTTTGCACTACTACCCATCCAGTTTTCGTAGAATGTAGCAGACTCCCACCCATAGTTGATGACCGAAACGAGCTTTCCGTTGAACATTATTTGGATCATCGTTTTGCGGCAATCGCACCCAGGATCAGCGCAATACGTATCAATAAAGCTGTACTCTCCATCGGGTAATTGTGGACTTTGCTTAATTGATACCGTGCGCACCTGATGTGCTTTTCCGATAATCTCGCCTGCGGGTATAAATTCCATGGTATCAAATATTTCTCTCTTCTTTTATGCTGAACGACCTGCATCAACCACCGCACCGAGATGTTCGAACAAAAAACGGACGCCTATTTGCGGTCGGCCTGTATGTTTTTGTTCGGCGATATTATGCCGATAAAGCTGTTGTGGAAAGAGTGGTTACGATTTAATTTTATCCCGACCCCATTTATTCCCGGTGATTGTGCCACAGGCTGCGGCACTTTTCCGGCAAGTGTTGGATACTCGCGATAAAAA
>JAOZOL010000228.1 GCA_029933295.1 Desulfobacterales bacterium
CGGCGGAATAATGGCTTTTGATCCGTGTAATTTTGCCGATGTCAGGGCCGCCAGGGCGCGTAACGGGTTTGTGGCCGACAGCTTGATGGGGTTGACATGCATATGCTTGCACAGGGCGTATATGGTCGCCGGCAGGTTGTTGCAGCCGTTGCTGAATGTGACGTTTTTTTTCCCGAACCTCCGCTGCATTTCCAGACCAAAATCCTGTATGGCACAACCTCCGGCGATATGTACAGGAGGGTGATCAATTTTGTTAACCAGTGCAGGGTCGATTCCCTTGCCCATTAGAATGGTAAAATCCCCTTTACCGTTGTGATCGCAATAAAAGATTTCGGCAACGGTTTCGGTGTTTCTCCTGCAGCCTTCCTTGCAGCACCGGGTTCGCCCCCTTAGTATGGTCAGTTCCGGGGGGAATTTTTCCAGCAGGTCGCAGGTCAGGTTCTTTTTCCTGTCATTAAACAGTTGTTGGTTGATGATTTTTATATTTGTCATGTCAACAGGGCTGATTCCGGCCTTTTGTGAAAGCATAAGGTGGGTCACATCAGTTATGTCAAATCCCAGGAAAGAAGCGCCGATGACATCTGTTGCAAGGGGGTCTTTTCCACCGATCAGGCAGTTCATGGGAACGATACATTCATCCGTGTTTTTTTCAGCAATGTAGTGACCGTGGTTGGTTGCAATAAGGCCGTCTATGATGACAAAATCCGGTCTAAGGATACGATAGATGTCTGCGAATTTCTGGTGAAGGTTGAAATTGTGATCCGCGATCCTGCTTTCATGGTGCACCAGGCCGAACTGATTTTTGACCGACAGGGTGATCTGGGACATGGAATGTGTTTTTAATTTGGGAAGTGATATGTAAAGATTTTGATCGGACTGTTCGATAAGTCGTTCATAAACAAAGGACGATAGATTGATAAAGGATTTTAACCCCTCAAGATAGACCGGGACTGCATCTGTTTCATCAAGATAAACCGGGATGGCACCGGTTTGTTTGCAGACCTCCGCCATGCCGGTGACCATGAAAACCAGGCGGGTAATATTGCCCTGGGTGGCGTTTTCAATCACATAGATGTCGTTTGCTCCGTTTTTTTGCAGGTAAAGAATTACCTCCCGGAGCACGTCCGGACTGGTGTATGCGTATTTTTTCAGATCAACGCCGTTCACCTTGATGTAAACGTCTTTGCTTGGTTTTAATAAAGAGCCGACACCGCCGTAATGTTCAAATATTTCTTCAACCGCCAAAGCGATTCCGTTGGTTGTATCTGAAAAGATGACTTCATGGTTTTGTTTCATGATGGGGTCCTTTATTTAAAAAATGGTTTCAGCTGTATTCTTGCATTATTATAGCCTTCCTCTATCAACGTGTCTGCCTGTCGGCGGGAAAAGTTAAGCAAAGATTTAAAACCAAGCATACGGGTCGGCGCAACCGTGATGATTCTGGTCCCTTTGCGTGAAAGTTGAAGCTGCGGCGAAGCGGGCAGAGGAGTTTCATGGCAGTTGGCCTCCGGGTTGACCTGCCAGGACGCATTCGGAAGGGAATTGGTATAGGAACCGATTAAAAAATGTTCGAAAACAAGCTCCGCAACCTGCAGGGGGGTGCGCGGAAGTTGTTGTTTAAAAGCGCCCACCGGAGAAAGCAGCACAGAGATAATTTCTTCGGCACCTCTTTCAAGTGCCGGCGTTATCGGCGTATTGACCATGAGTCCGGCGTCCCAGTATGGCTCATTGTCTATGTAATGCCATGAGAAAAGCATGGGAATGGCGCTTGCCGCCATCAGGTGGTCTATTTTAATAGCATGCTGGTTGAAATATTTGATCTGACCGGTATTCATATTCAACGCGGTGATGAGGATATCGGTAGTACTCTTGCGCAGGTTTTCAATTTTTAAGTGCTCCGCCAGCAGACCTTTCAGGGGGCGGGTATCAGACAGGGGAAAAAATTGTTTTCGGCTGCGTAAAGACCGGATAATGATTGGTAACGTCACTCGGTACATTTTTTTTCTATGATATGTTCTCCACAGATTGGTCAACTGGTCGTTTGACATGCCGGTTCCGTATGCCGCCGCGTTAATTGCACCCACAGAGGTTCCACAGACAAGATCAGGCTTCCAGTTGATCTCGCTTAGATATTTCATTACCCCGACCTGAAAAGCGCCTCTTGCGCCGCCGCCCGATAGAACTAATGCTCTTTTCATTCCATCTCCTTTTTTTTTGTTAATCGCTGATAAAATACACTAACTGATTGAAAATTCAAAGTCAAAATAGTTCGATGAGAAAAATCAAATTTTTTTTTAAAAAAAGCTTGACATAAATAACGCATTGCGTCATAAGAAGCTATAACGCAATGCGTTATTTGTTCGCATGACTGTTGTTAGGTCGTTTATAGCTAATTTTTTATTTATGGTCTTTATATATTTTTAACCAAAACAATTTTTCAGGAGGAAAAACAATGGCAAAATCAGAAAAAACCAAAAAAACCGGTAAAGAAGAATCAGGGGTTATCGTAGACGCTTTTCAGAAAGCAACAGATACGGTATCAGCGAAAATCAAGGATTACAATGAAAAGTATCTGGCAAAAGCAATCGAAAACGGAAAAGAGAAGGTAAAAGAGATCAACGAAAAATACGTTGAGAAAACCATTGAAAAGGGCAAGGACACATTTAAAGAGTATAATGAAAAATACCTGGCAAAAAACATTGAAAAAGGTAAAGAATATGTAGAAGGCCCTTACAACAAGCTGGCGGATAAGATTGACGAGGTCCTTGCAAAGGGGCGTGATATTGAAAAAGACGCGCTGAAAAAGCTCGATGAGTTTGTCGAAAACGGCAGAAAGTTTATGTATAAAATTCCCATGGTGGAAACCGTTGAAAAGAAAATGACGGACGGATTAAACGCGCTTCCGGGAATGGTTAATATGCCCAATAAAGGCGAAATTGAAAACCTTACCAAGGCCATGAAAGCATTAAATTCCAACATCGAATCATTGAAAACCATTTAATAACGGCTTTGACGATTGGCGGTATATTCTTGCTGAGTGTACCGCCTTTTTTTTAGTATCATAGATTTTATTGTTTGAATTTTGTGTAATATGTTTTATAATGATACTATTTAGTTAATTTTAAACAACACTGTCAGATTAATTACAGTGTAAAGGAGGTTTCGATGTATACAATTAAGAAATATGCCAATGGTCGTTTTTACGACACTGTCACAAAAAATTACATCACGCGCTCCCAGATTTCCAAACTGATGAAGTCAAAGAAAAAAATCGAAATTGTCGATACGAAAAGCGGGAAAAAAATTACAGCCCAGGTCGTATCGCAGATTAATGCCAAAGCCGCAAAAGCATCCAGGCAGAAGCCGAAAGCCAAAGCGAAAAAAGGGAAAAAGGATTCTGCAAATATTTTTGTTCAGCTTCTTCGAAAAGGTGGCGATACATTGTCTGATTACAGCAAGAAATACGCCTCCATGTGGCAGGAAATGCTCACCATGTCAAAAGAAGAGGTTGAAAAGTTGCTGAACATGCTGGTCAAGGATAATAAAATTTCTGAACTGGAAGCAAAAAAATTAAGAAAAGAAATTTTAAAATACAGAGACAATATTCAAAAGTGGATAACTAAAAATATTGATCAGCGGGTTAATGAAGTGCTCAACAAAATGAACCTTGCCAACAGGGATCAGGTGCTGGCTCTCACCAAAAAGATCAAGTCATTAAACGCGAAGATTGTAAAACTGGAAAAAACAAAAAAAGTCAATACGAAAAAATCTAAAAAGTAATATTCGCTTCCAAATAGCTCATTTATAATTGTTTGAAATAATTGATAAAGTTGTTTTTTATCATACAGCGGTAATTTATTACCATAAAAAGCTTTTTATTTTCCCCCCATGGCAGGCGACAATACCGACGGCCTTTATCATAAAGAGCGCACCGGAAGTTTAAGACAACCGGCGGATTTGTGGGCGAAACAGCTTTTTTCCCGCAGATTGATTTTTGTAATGGGAAAAGGCGGTGTGGGTAAGACCACCATCAGTGTTGCCCTGGGCAAGGCTGCCGCGCGGGATAAAAAAAAGGTGCTTTTGCTGGAAATAGGCGATACCGGTACCATCGGAAACATTTTTAACAAAAAAGTCCTTCCCGAAGTTCCGTTAAAATTATCCTCAAATATCTGGGGGGCACGCGTAAACCCCAAGGCGGAGCTGGCAGCCTATACGAACGCGTATGTGAATTCAGGCTTTATTGCCAATCGAATTGTCAAAAGCCGGCTGTTTAATTACCTTGCTGAGGCGACGCCAGGCTTAAAAGAGGTGATGAGCCTTGGATGCATCTGGCGGTGGGAAAAGAAAAAAAAAGAACAATTAGAAAACGCTTTTGATCTTATTATCGTTGATGCGCCTGCCACCGGTCACGCATTAAGCCTTCTGCGCCTGCCTGATCTATTAATAAATATGATTCGGGTGGGGCCTTTGGTCGCACAAATACGCCGCCTGCAAAATCTTCTTAAGGATCATCGTAAAACCTGCATTTTACTTGTCACCCTTGCCGAGGAATTGCCGGTGAATGAAGCCATGGAATTTTAC
>JAOZOL010000684.1 GCA_029933295.1 Desulfobacterales bacterium
ACGGCAATTTCTTATGGAAGGGCAAGTTCTTTTGCCTCTCAATGTCTTGTTTCAGTCAGCGGTAATCTTTATACCAATTATCTGCCTTGTAGTGAAGTTAGCTCGGTTGAATCTGAGACTCATGATGTCCCTCAGGTAACGGCTGTTTTATCGTCTTATCCAAATCCATTTAATCCGCGGACGACAATTTCATTTACCATTGATAACGCCCAAAAAGTGGAACTTTGTGTTTATGATTTAGAGGGTAAGCTAGTTGCTGTTTTGGCTGATCAAATATTCCATGCTGGAACCCATTCCCTGGATTGGAATGGTAAGGATGATCAAGGGCTGGCTGTTGCTTCGGGGTCCTATATGCTACGGATGACCGCCGATGATCAGGTGGCCTCTAAAAAATTGATGCTAATCAGGTAATGAAATAAGAAAGGGATCCAATGCGTTTTTTTATTACTATCCTTGTTTTCCTTTGTCTGACCACAACTCAATCCTTTGCAGTATTAATGAAGTGGTACCCATTTTTCGGACAATATGCTAAGGTGGACTTCTTCAACTTTTTGAAGGAGAAAAACGATGAAAAAGCGACGCAATTATTCTGCTGACTTCAAAGCCAGGGTTGCCCTGGAGGCACTTTCTGGTGCATTCACGATGGCTGAATTGGCCAGCAAGCACAACCTGCATCCGAACATGATTTCCCAATGGAAGCGCAAGGCCCAAGAAGGTTTGCCTGACGTTTTTGCCAAGAAGAATGAGCGGCAAAAAGGCACCCAGGATGCGGAGGTGAAAGAACTCCACGCCAAAATTGGGCAGCTGACAATTGAGAATGATTTTTTATCAAAAGCCTTCGGCCGTTGAGCAAAAGCCGAAGGAAATTGCTGGTCCATCGGGACCATAAAAAGCTCAGTAAAGTCCGTCAATGTCAATTGTTGGGAATTGCCAGATCAACACTGTATTACAAGAAAAAAGGCGAAAGTCAATTCAATTTGATGCTAATGCGTGTAATTGATGAGCAACATCTGAAAACGCCCTGTTATGGCGCACGACAGATGGCCCGATGGCTGCGGCGGAATGATTACGGGTATCTCGGACGCAAGCGTGTGGGCCGCCTGATGCGTCTGATGGGAATAGAGGCAATTTACCAGAAGCCAAGGACTTCCAAGCCAAACCCGG
>JAOZOL010000229.1 GCA_029933295.1 Desulfobacterales bacterium
TAAACCCTTGATTTTTATGGCGCGCCCGGCAGGATTCGAACCTGCGACCTACGGATTCGTAGTCCGGCACTCTATCCAGCTGAGCTACGGGCGCATATAAATTTGTTTTTTTATGTCATACCGGCATACTTGTCAATTGTTTTATAACTTGACGGGTATGGAAAAGTTTTATATGTCGATCTGGGGTTGCAAAATTCAGGTATAAGCTCTTAATAAACCAAAGCGATGCAGCGGATTTTAGACCTCCATTTTAATGAAAACCTGAAGGTTTCCGCTGCATAAGTCCCTGGTTATGGCCGGATTTTTTCAAAAACAGCACGATATGAAACGATCTCATAAAAAACCAATGCGGGTTTAATGACGGATTCTGAAAACAGGGATGATTGTTTAACGCATCGTCAATACATGGAACTTGCATTAATTGAAGCTGAAAAAGCGTTTTTAGCTGATGAAGTCCCGGTTGGTGCTGTGCTGGTTGATGGGCAGGGAAATATCCTTTCCGCAAATTATAATCAGCCTATTTTTCTTCATGATCCCACTGCCCATGCTGAGATACTTGTCCTTAGAAATGCAGGTCAAAAAATACAAAACTACCGCTTTTTAAACACAACCCTTTATGTTACTGTTGAACCCTGTTTAATGTGTATGGGGGCAATTATTCATGCCAGGGTTAGCCATGTAGTTTTTGGTGCAAACGATCCGAAGTGGGGCGCTGCCGGGTCGCTCTATGAATTGCAGGCCGATGTACGGTTAAATCACCACCCGAAAATAACCCGGGGTGTATGTGAAGCACAGTGCAGAAAATTAATGAAGGATTTTTTTAACCAAAAACGGAAATAACATAATATATTTTAAGTTTCACAGACAAAGGAGAGTCAATTGTCAAATACAGTAATCATTGGAACCCAGTGGGGAGATGAGGGTAAGGGGAAGATCGTGGATCTTCTGGCGGAATATGCCGATTATGTGGTGCGTTTCCAGGGCGGGAATAACGCCGGTCATACCATGGTCGTTGAAGGGGAACAATTTATCAGCCATCTTATTCCTTCAGGCATTTTGCAGGGAAAAATCTGTGTAATCGGAAATGGTCTGGTTGTTGATCCAGAGGTGCTTTTGGAAGAAATTGATTATCTCAGTAACAAGGGAATCAATATTAGTCCTGAAAAATTAAAGATCAGCGAAAAAGCGCATCTGATTATGCCCTATCACAAACAGATCGATCTGGCCCGTGAGTCCGCTGCAGGCAAAGATAAGAAGATCGGCACCACCGGCAGGGGCATCGGTCCCTGTTATGAAGACAAGGCGTTTAGATGCGGCATCCGGTTCGTGGATTTGCTGGATATAAATAGTTTTGAAGAAAAAGTTTATGCGGTTTGCAAGGAAAAGAATTTTTATCTGACAAAGTTTTTTGCGCAAGATCCGGTTGATCCGGATACAATTATTAAAACCTATAAATCATATCAAAAACGACTCGCCCCTTTTGTCACGGATATCTCCGTCTATATTAATAACGGTATAAAAGCCGGCAGGCAGATATTATTTGAAGGCGCCCAGGGAACACATTTAGATATTGATCATGGAACGTATCCCTATGTCACATCGTCAAACACGGTTGCCGGCAATGCGTGTTCCGGCGCCGGGGTCGGTCCGAAACAGCTTAACAACATCGTCGGCATTGTAAAGGCTTATACAACGCGGGTAGGGAAGGGGCCTTTTCCCACCGAGTTGTTTGATGAAATCGGTGATAAAATCCAGGAAACCGGTGCGGAATTCGGGGCCACAACCGGCAGGAAACGCCGCTGCGGATGGCTTGATACGGTAATTGTGCGAAATTCCGTCAGGCTGAATAGTTTAACCGGTCTGGTGGTTACCAAGCTTGATGTGCTTGGTGGCCTGGATACCCTTAATATTTGTAATGCCTATGAATATAACGGAACTCAAATTGATGAATTTCCTGCTGACCTGACTGTTTTGGGCAAATGCAGGCCCATATATGAAACACTGCCGGGATGGCAGGAGGATATTTCCAAAATTCGCAAATATGATGATTTGCCGCAAAATACCAAAAACTATCTTAACCGCATTGAAGAATTGACCGGGACAAAAATTGATATTATTTCCATCGGCCCGGGCAGAAAAGAAACAATTGTTTTAAACAATATTTTTAATTGACAATCGAATAATTGTAAAATAAATAAAGTTGCTAATAGTCGGGACGTGGCTCAGTCTGGTAGAGCACAGCGTTCGGGACGCTGGGGTCGCTGGTTCAAATCCAGCCGTCCCGACCAGTTAAATCAGCATCCTTATTTTATAAAATTCTTCTGTAAATCTTTCTTTACTTTTCAATTTGCCTCAATATAAGCATATCAATAATCACTTAAAATCGTTTTTTAAAAAATTGTTGTAATCAACAAGTCCATAGTGATAACGATATTAAATATTTTATGTAGTCATAGACAAAAATTGTTCATTTATAAATTTATGAAGGGAAAATTTAATGGGAATTTATACTCAGAAATTTGTTCGAATGTTTCTTATTTGTATTATCGCCTTTGGCCTTGCGTGTTCAGATACGAAAGCGGATGTTGCTGCAAAAACGAAAAAAGATAATGCCAAACAAGATTATATTGCCCGTGTGAACGGTGTTGAAATTGCCCAGGCTGATTTTGATCGGCAATTTAATTTGATAAAAAAACGTTATTCAAGCATGGGGATGCCTCTAAATGATGAAAAATTAAAAGAGTTTAAAAAAAATATTTTAGATGGACTGATCGAACAGGAACTTCTGCTTCAGGACAGTCAGGCACAGGGTATACAAGTTGGTCCGGAAGAAATACAAACCGAGTTGGATAATTTTAAAAAACAATTTAAAGACAAAAGCGATTTTACAAAAAAAATATCAGAGATGAATTACACGGAAGATATGGTTAAGAACCAGATAAAAAGAACCAAAACAATCAGAAAACTCGTTGATGAAAAAGTGATGCCCACCATAACAATTTCCGATGAGACTTTAAAGTCATATTATGACAGCCATCCAAAAGAATTTAAAGTACCTGAACGGATTCGGGCCAGTCATATCCTGGTAAAGGTGGATGCAAAAGCAACTGATGCTGAAAAGGCAGATGCCCGGAAAAAAATTGAAGGTATCAAAAGTAAATTAGATAATGGAGAAGATTTTGCAAAGCTCGCATCTGAAAACTCGGATTGCCCGAGCAGCAAAAAAGGCGGGGATCTTGGGTCTTTTTCCCGGGGCCAAATGGTCAAACCGTTTGAGGATGCGGCTTTTTCCTTAAAACCAGGGGAAGTGAGTGATATTGTCGAAACCCGGTTTGGCTATCATATTATTAAATTAGCAGAAAAAGAAGATGCAAAGACACTTGCTTATGATGATGTTAAAGAAAAACTGAAAGATAAATTAACGCAGGAAAAATTGAAAGAAAAGATGCCGAAATATATTGATTCATTAAAAGCAAAGGCAAAGATTGAAATAAAAGAGGATAAAGAAGAAAAAAAAGTCAAAGAAGATTCCGCAAAAAAAGAAATGAAAAATGATAAGGATTTAGCCAAATGAAAAAAATGTTTATCAGGGGAACCGGGAGATACCTGCCTGAAAGAGTCGTTACAAATGATGACCTGACCAAATTTATGGATACATCTGATGAATGGATTCAGCAACGGACAGGCATTGAAGAACGTCGATGGGTAGCTGAAGAAGGAAACATTGGGTCTTCAGACCTTGCCCTGGAAGCATCCAGGATAGCCTTGAACCGCGCTGGCTGGAAACCGGAAGATTTAGATCTTATCATATTTGCCACATTAAGCCCGGATCTTTTTTTCCCAGGTTCAGGATGTTTGCTTCAGAGCAAGCTCGGTTTAAAATCAACCCCTGCCATTGATATCCGCCAGCAATGCACCGGTTTTCTATACGGCATGGAAATCGCAGATGCGTATATTAAAAGTGGTTATGCATCTCGAATTTTATTGGTTGGCGCTGAGGTACACAGTACTGGTTTGGAAATGACGACACGGGGCAGGGACGTAACGGTTATATTCGGAGACGGTGCCGGCGCGGTCTGTCTGGAAGGGGTTGAAACAGACGAAAATGTCGGTGTGCTGGCAACAAGTCTCCATGCCCAGGGCGATTATGCCGAAGCCCTCATGACTGAAGCTCCTGCTTCAAGAAATAATCCTCGAATTTGCAAAGAAGATTTTGATGAAGGCAGGCATTTTCCAAGAATGGACGGCAAAAACGTATTTAAACTGGCTGTTCGACGCCTTCCTGAAGTGACCAATACAGTTTTGCAAAAAGCTGGTTTGACCTTAGATGATATTGATATGATTTTTCCGCATCAGGCAAATCTTCGAATCAATCAATTTTATCAAAAGGCAATGGATCTGCCTGATGAAAAAATGTATAACAATATTCAAAAATATGGCAATACAACTGCGGCAACAATTCCTATCTCAATCGATGAAGCCCTGGAAAAAAATCTTATTTCTGATAAAAAAAGTACGATTGTCTTATCCGGCCTTGGTGCCGGGGTTACGTGGGG
>JAOZOL010000230.1 GCA_029933295.1 Desulfobacterales bacterium
GAAATAGACAGTTATAAAGAATCAATAGTAAATATTACTTCCAGGTAAAGGCTTTTAGCCTCAGTAGCGGCACGGGACACTATTCAGCTATATACTGTTCACCTCAAAGTTTACTGCGAGAAAAAAGCTTTGGAACATAAAGAAACAGACTGTCAACAAGTTAAATGAAGAGACGAGCGGTATTTTCGCCGCAGATCATTTTAAGCTGGGTTTCATCAAGACCAGACTCCTGCATATCCTTAAAGTAGCATTTCGGACGCAATAGCGGGAAGTCACTGCCGTATCTTAATTGGGGTCGGAGTGAAATTTAATTTCAAAGAGCTCTTCCCTCAACAGCTTAACCGACAAGAAATCGCCGAACAAAAGCATACAGCCCCGACCGTGAACAGCCGCCCGTTTTTTCTTTGGTCATTCCAGCGCGGCGGCTGATGCAGGTCGTTCGTTGCGACACGAAGTCGCATAAATGATTGTATTTATAGGAGTTTTTCCTGTGAAGTGCTCGGCAAGTTCCTGCCGATCCCTATGTGAGCATGCTGCCGTTTTTTAAGGCAGGTGAATCGTAAGACACACTGTTGGAGTGCGGGATTGAGATGTCGGAAAAAGCGAAGGCCATTCTGTAACGGGATGGACACGGGTTCAAACTTTGCCCGACCTGAAAAGGTGCAGACTTCCGACGGGTATCCGATTGTGAAAACACTGGGAGAACTATATTAAGAATGGAAAGCAAAAGAACGCGGCCTTAAGTCAGTGTGTGCGCCCATTCGTTCAAAGATAATTTTGGAATCTTGAATTTTTCAATATTTTGCCTCGCTTTATTGTGCGTTTAAGATCCTTCTCAAATTGTTTTGTATAGATCGGGATAAGCATTATATTCTAAGCTTCTTAAACATATCCTCTGCATCTTTGCAGATAACGAGGTGTCGCTATCTGTCGAGGTAAAGGTCTTCATGGTTGCACTTTTGCTCATTTCATACCCCCTTTATAATAACTACTGCACAGTGTAGCCCGTATGAGATACAATGTCAGGTAGGGCTGGTATCCACAGGAGAAAAAGAGAAAAATGGTAGGGGGGTTGAAGCAAACAAACACGATCTAGGCATAGATTTCTGATTGGAATTCCGCTCGTTAGAATCTGGGGAACTGTTGCCAGCTATTTTTCGATCTGATCGAGAATGCCGTTGATAAAAGCGGCGGAGTTTTTGTCGCCGTAGGTTTTGGCTATTTCGATAGCTTCATTGATTGTGGCATTGGGGGGGATCTCGTCGCAGTAGAGTAACTCGAAGAGGGCTATCCTTAAGATATTTCGGTCGATAAAAGACATGCGGTTCAATTTCCAGTGATGTGAGCGCTCTTCAATTTCGTGGTCGATTTTCTCCTGCTGGCCAAGTACACCATTTACCAGTTGTTCGGTAAATGGGATTTCGGCCAGGCGGTTGACCGGCGAGGAGAAGTGACTTTTAGGTTTGTCCCGATCTCTGCACTCCTCGGGACAGAGGTGGCAGTCACTTTCGACTACCCAGTCATGTTCCCAGTAGCGACGGATCGATTGGGCCAGGTTTTTAGGCTTGCCGAGCTCATTCATATAAAGGATCTGCAGGGCTGCTTCCCGGGCTTTGCGACGTTTATTGGCCATTACTTTTTTAAACCTGGCGTAAAAGGTCGATCATTTCGAGCAGGGTAACAGTTGCATCCCAACCCTTATTGCCGGCTTTACTTCCGGCCCGTTCGATAGCCTGTTCAATCGTATTTGTGGTAAGAATTCCAAAGGCTATCGGAATTCCGGTTTCAAGAGAGGTTACAGCAATCCCCTTGCTGACTTCTGAGGCGACATAGTCAAAATGGGGGGTGTCGCCGCGAATGACAGCGCCTAAACAGACAATACCGTCATATTTGCCGGAAGCGGCTAGTTTTTTGGCCAGCAACGGTATTTCGAAAGCCCCGGGGACTTTGAAGATGTCAATTGTATCATCGTCGATGCCGTGTCTCTTTAAAGCGTCAACAGCACCATCCTGGAGGCGGTCGCAAATAAAACTGTTAAAGCGACTGTTGATGATTGCCACTTTGGCGTCGCCGCATTGGTTCAGTGATCCTTCAAAAAAAGTGCTCATTATTTTTCTCCCGGCTTATTAGAGTCTTACAGGTTATTTTCGGTTTGGTAAAACAAGAAAATGTTCTGATAAGGGCACTTACTTGCGGTCATCCCCCGCGTTGGTTGGCAGATCTTCCTTATGTTCCGGTACCTGGTCAAGAAGGTGACCCATTTTTTCTCGTTTGGTCTGCAGATAGCAGATGTTATTAGCGTTCGGCGTGCATTCGAGTTGCACCCGCTCGACTATTTCAATATCGTATCCTTGAAGGCCGACAACTTTTGTTGGATTATTGGTCAGCAGGCGGATTTTTTTCAAGCCTAGGTCTACCAGCATCTGGGCTCCGACCCCATAGTTGCGCAGGTCAGGTTTGAAACCGAGTTCTTCATTGGCTTCAACCGTATCGCGGCCATGTTCCTGGAGACAGTAAGCTCTCAATTTATTGACCAGGCCAATGCCCCGGCCCTCCTGTCTCATATAGAGAATGGCTCCGCGGCCCTCCTCTTCAACGCGTTGCATAGCGACATGGAGCTGGTCGGCACAATCACAACGCAGTGAGCCTAAAGTGTCGCCGGTAAAACATTCTGAGTGAACTCGAACCAGGACAGGCTCATCACCGGAAAGGTCACCTTTGACAAGGGCCAGGTGTTCATGTTTGTCGAGAAGGTTTTCGTAAACAATGATCTCAAAGTCACCGAAACGGGTCGGCAAATGGGCCCGTACCGCTTTTTTGACCAAGGATTCGGTCCGCATGCGGTACTCAATAATATCAGCGATCGAGATAATGCTCAGACCATGTTTTTCGGCAAAGATACGAAGATCCGGCATCCTTGACATGGTGCCGTCTTCATTCATGATCTCACAGATAACGCCGGCAGGTTTAAGACCTGCCATGCGAGCCAGGTCAACCGAACCTTCAGTTTGCCCAGTACGGACTAACACCCCACCATTTTTTGCTCTTAAGGGGAAGATATGGCCGGGGCGAGCGAGGTCGTTAGCGCCGCTATGCTCGTCGATAGCGGTCAAGACAGTCTGGCTGCGATCGGCGGCCGAGATTCCTGTGGTAACCCCGCGTCGAGCTTCGATAGAGACGGTAAAGGCGGTTTCAAATTGAGAGGTGTTATCAGAGACCATTGGTGGCAGGTTGAGAAAGTCGGCGCGCTCTTCAGTCAGGGTTAAGCAGATCAGGCCGCGGCCATGCATTGCCATAAAGTTGATCGCTTCAGGCGTTGCTTTTTCAGCTGAGATTACAAGGTCGCCCTCATTCTCGCGATCCTCATCATCAACCAGAATAACCATCTTCCCGGCTTTGATCTCATTTAATGCATTTTCAATCCGTGAAATAACCATTTTTCTTTTTTCCTGTTAAATAAATATAAATTTAAGTTGATAGCTGATAGTGCAAACTTTGTTTGCCCGAGATTAAATGGATTAAGCAAAGCCATGTTGTTTTAGCAAATTGAGGCTGAGTGTTGAGGCTTGCTTGTCTGGGCTGCTGTTTTCAGGTTGCAGGAGTTTTTCAATATATTTTGCAACTAGATCATTTTCCAGATTAACTGTCTCTCCGACCTCTTTTTTGCCTAATGTGGTCTGTTGCAGGGAGTGAGGTATCACGGCGACCGAAAAGTCGTTTTCGCTAAGAGCCGCAATCGTCAAACTGATACCATCTATTGCAATGGAACCTTTTTCAATTAGATAGCGGGTAATAGTTACCGGCACGTTGAAAGTAAAAATTATGGCATTGCCCTCTTGACGGCGGGCATTGAGAGTGCCGGTACCGTCGATATGGCCGGATACCATATGGCCGCCAAAGCGACCATCAGCGGCCATAGCCCGTTCCAGGTTAACCTGGCTGCCTTTTTTGAGGTTGCCGAGGTTTGAGCGTCGCAGGGTTTCAGCCGAAACATCAAAAGTTATCTCCCGGTCAGCAATTCTGGTGACTGTCAGGCAGACTCCATTGACGGCAACACTGTCACCAAGTTTACAATCTTCAAGAGTGAGGGCGGCCTCAACCCGCAATTCTCCAGAGCCGCCGGTTACATTGGAGCTGGTGATTGAGCCGATCTCTTCGATGATGCCGGTAAACATTGATTTTGTAGTTTTATTATGCTGGAATTAAATATATACATATATAGTAAAGATTCGGTGCCTCATATAGACGCGTAATCGATATGAGTCAAGAAAAATCCTTCCTTTCTTGACAAGTTGGCCGATTCGTTATAGACATCTTTCACCTTTGAATACGGATACTATGATCGGAACGAGCCCTGACTATGACCCAAACCCTCTATACTGAAAGTGAACTGAAAAGTGTGGTTGCAAATCTTGCGTCCGCCATTGCAGCTGATTCTTCTGGCCGGAAACTTTTATTGCTCGGTCTTTTGAAAGGCTGTCAGCCTTTTCTCGCTGATCTCTGTCGGGAGTTGAGCCGCTATGAGCTCTTGTTGACAGTCGACTATATCC
>JAOZOL010000231.1 GCA_029933295.1 Desulfobacterales bacterium
CCCAGTTACTGTCCGTTGGTTGTTTTTGCTTGATTTAGTTTTATAAAGATGTGACAAAACCCCATATTAAAACCAAGTATTTAATCACGTTGATAGTTAAATATATTAAAATACAATAAGTTATATTATGGAAAAAATGAATCATGGGTACTGAGATATTTTTTATTGCGGTTCTGTTCCTGGTGGCGTTTGCGGTAATGGACTTAATTGTCGGCGTAACCAATGATGCAGTCAATTTTTTAAACTCATCCATCGGTTCCAAGGTAGCACCGTTTAAAATAATCATGATCATTGCAAGCCTCGGCATTCTTGCCGGTGTGACGTTTTCCAGCGGAATGATGGAGGTTGCCCGAAAAGGCATATTTCATCCTCAGTTTTTCACAATGCCCGAACTGATCATGATTTTTATGGCCGTCATGATGACAGATATTCTTTTGCTGGATCTATTTAATACCCACGGGCTGCCGACATCAACCACGGTATCGATTGTTTTTGAACTTCTGGGCGCAGCGGTGGCTGTTTCATCTATTAAAATCATGGCTGCAACTGACAATGCCATGACATTAGGTGAATATATCAACACGGCCAAAGCCCTGGTGATTGTCTTTGGGATTCTTTTGTCAATTATCGTAGCTTTTTTTTCCGGTGTGATTGTTCAATTTATTGCTCGGGTCATTTTCACCTTTGACTACCAAAAACGCCTCAAACGCTATGGCGCTCTCTGGGGCGGCATGGCCATGTCTATCATCACATTTTTTATTCTGATTAAAGGAGCTAAAGGCGCCTCTTTTATGACAGATGATGCCGTTGCCTGGATAATGACCCATACCGGGTTGATAATGTTTTTTATTTTTGCAATTGCAGCCATCATTTTTCAATTTTTGATTTCATTCTTTCATGTCAATATTTTCAAACCCATTGTGCTGGTGGGGACCTTCGCTCTGGCCATGGCTTTTGCCGCCAATGACCTGGTGAATTTTATCGGTGTTCCCATGGCCGGCTTAAATGCATATAAGACAGCCATCGCTTCTGCTGATCCGTTGAACATCACCATGAATGCATTGAGCAATAAAGTACAATCCCAGACTTTTTTACTGCTCCTGGCAGGCGCTATTATGGTGATTACATTGTGGTTAAACAAAAAAACGAAAACCGTCTCTGAAACGGAAATCAGCTTAGGGGCACAGGAGGAAGGATTTGAAAGATTTGAATCCATCTGGCTTTCGCGCTCAATTGTCAGTATGGCGGATTCGTTTTTTACTTCCCTAAAGATTTTTGTCCCGGCTGCTGCCCGACAGTTTTTCGGTCGCCGGCTAAAACCCCGTAATCCCAATACCGTTATGACACCTGATGATCAGCCGTCGTTTGACCTGGTCCGGGCATCCGTCAATCTGATGGTAGCCAGCGCAGTGGTTTCTTTTGCAACTTCCATGAAATTGCCCTTATCCACAACCTATGTGACATTCATGGTGGCCATGGGCACCTCGTTTTCCGATCAGGCATGGGGCCTGGAAAGTGCGGTCTATCGTGTTACCGGGGTGTTGACGGTAATCGGCGGATGGTTTATGACCGCGTTTATTGCGTTTATCACATCCTTTCTTTTTGCTGGTATTATTTATTACGGCAAAGTGCCGGGGGTGATTATTCTTCTGGTTTTTGCCGGTGTTGTGATCTGGAAAAACCAGCAAAAACACAAAGACCGGGTTAAGGAAAAAGAAGAGATAAAAATATTTAATATGAAAAAAATCACTGATTCCCATATGGCCATTTTCAACACGTTTGAACATCTGGCGTATATGTTAAAAGAAATCCGGGAGTCGTTTGATGTGACTTTTGATGCATTATTTGATCAGGACGTGGAGCTGTTGCGCCTTGAACGGAAAAAAGTTAAACAGATTCAGCTCTGGGCAAATATTATCATGGCCAATATTTTTAAAGTATTGCGACTGCTTCAAAAAGAGGACCCAAAAATATCTTACAAATACGCCCAGACGATTCGAAGACTGCAAAAGCTGTCGGATGGGCACCGGGATACGGTTGCGCGTTCATATATTCATATCAGTAATAAACATAAAGGGTTGCTGGATTCACAGATCGAAGAACTCAAGAAAATTAAAATTTTTATTTTAGATATCCTGTTAAAAGTGGAAACCTCTTTTAATAAAAAAGAGATTGTCGATTATCAGAATATCATTGACCAGTACCGTTACATGCGAGAACTGGCAGACCAGTTTAATCAGCATCAAATTGAAAGGATTCGGAGCGATGAATGCAAAACCCGTTTGAGCATTCTATTTTACGCCATTGTTGGCAACTGTCTCATGATGGCCAAGCAAAACATTAAACTACTTGAAATTTTTAATGAATCCTTTACGTTTGACGAGAAATTGTCAAATTCATATATTAAATTTGATTTTCAATAGGTTAAATTTTGAAATTATTAGACAAAACACCATTTCCAAAATGGTGGGCTGAGGCAAAAGAAAATTATAACCCGGATGAACTTGTTAAATTTCTTTTAAATAATAAGGACAAGCTGGAAGAAGCGTTTAAAAAGATCGATGAAAAAAAACGCCTGTACCGTGCATCAAACCGGCTGTTTTCTCTTTTTTCCCAGATGGCCGGGGTCGCAGACAAAATATCGGAAAGAATCCAACATTTCCTTTTGCGGTTTTCCTTTTTCCAGGGTTTTATTAAAAAAGCCAGGGATTGGAAAAATCATTTAAATTTCAAGGAATTGATCGAGTTTATACGAACAAAAATATATTCCTTCAAACGCGCCCCGCACAATGAAAAAGCAATTCAGATGCTTGAAGAAATTATGGAATTCACGTCCAGGCGCGGGCTTGATATCAACCAGCATATCCCCAGGGCCAAGGAAATCCTGTTTGAAAAGAAAAACCAGTTATTACAGCACAAATTTTTCCAGGAGTTTTCAAAAACACGGCTCGAGCAATTGCTGGCCGTCCCGTTTTCCTTTGACCGGTGTATTCATCCGGTATTGCCGGACTCGGCTTTCTGGCATAAATTTTTTGAATTTTGTGAAAAAAAAAAGGTTATAGATATTATTCTGGTTGACAGAAACGATTTCCGTGTTTCTTTTAAACACAGTGATTCGGTAAGCATCCAATCTACGGAAGTCATTCGAATATTAAAACGACTTTCCGCAATCAAAAACAAAGGTCACCGTATTTTCTTCATAGGGCATCACGAAGGATATCTGGGCCCTTACTTTGTGCGAAGCGTGTTGCGAAAACTGGGATTTGATAACCTGACCGGCAATTGCAACACCGTTGTGGGGCCCCGGATGTTTTCCAATGTCGTGCTGCGAAACGGTGCTGCAAATGTGGGCAACCTGTTTGTGGCCGTTCCATCCCAGAAGAGTACGGCCATCAAGACCGGTGGGCTGGCTGAGGAATTAAAAAAAACCGCTGCCAAAACCCAGTGCCTGATTAAATTGCCTGAAGCCGGTCTGTATTTGATAAAAAAGTTGAATTATGAAGAGTTTAAGACACTTATGATAAATGAAGATACGACTGAATTTGAGCCGCATACATCATTTTTTGATTCCGGAAAGTTGGAAGAGCTCATGGCTTATCTTAAAAATGAAAATTTTTACGAAACCATGCAGGATTTGACAAAAGAAGATTATTACCTGTTTAAACATATTATGAAGGAATGCTTTCTCATTTTTCCGGAAGGTTCTCGCTCCTACACCGATCCGGATGGCTCAGTGGTCATGAAATATGTCAATCCAAAATATATGCAGGCCTATATGAGGCCAGGCGACTACATCGCCCCCATTAACCTGGTAGGGGGGTCCGACCTGACACGGGGATGGC
The DNA here is from genome assembly GCA_029933295.1 of Desulfobacterales bacterium. Lineage (GTDB taxonomy): Bacteria > Desulfobacterota > Desulfobacteria > Desulfobacterales > Desulfosalsimonadaceae > JAOZOL01. The sequence goes on from JAOZOL010000231.1 coordinate 3,843, forward strand.
GACTGCGGTCTGCAACACTGGGGATTTCCCTTGCCGAGCCCTATGAAGTCACAGCAGAAATGATTGAAAATTTTGAAACAGAAGGTCTTGAAGTCATGCGGAAAATCGCCGATCTTCCCAACATAAAAAAAGTCCGGTTTAAAGAAGAGATTCAATTTAAAAGGGAAGCAGATGACGCGGTGTGAGTGGGCCAACGGGAGCGCACTGGAACTGGCCTATCATGATACGGAGTGGGGGGTACCGATTCACGATGACCGGATACTGTTTGAATTTCTTACTTTAGAAGGCGCCCAGGCCGGATTAAGCTGGTCAACAATTCTAAAAAAAAGAAACGGTTATCGCAAAGCGTTTGATAACTTTGATGCAAACAAAATATCCGTCTATTCTGAAAATAAAATCTCAGAATTATTAAATAATCCTGAGATTATTCGAAACCGGCTTAAAATCAATTCAGCAATAACCAATGCCCGGGCGTTTTTAGCCGTGAAAAAGGAATTCGGCAGTTTTGATACCTATATCTGGCAATTTGTTGAAGCAAAACCCATCCAAAATGCGTGGAAAAATTCGGCGGAGATTCCGGCAAAAACACCTGAGTCCGAGGCCATGAGTAAAGATTTGAAAAAAAAAGGATTTTCATTTGTGGGCCCAACCATTTGTTATGCGTTTATGCAGGCAGTTGGCATGGTAAACGATCATATTGTGGA
>JAOZOL010000685.1 GCA_029933295.1 Desulfobacterales bacterium
TTTACCACAGAGCCCACGGAGAGCATAGAGAAGTTCAATGATATCAATTTTTTCTGTGTCCTCTGTGATCTCTGTGGTGAATTAATAAGAGTTTTTAATATGCCATTCAACCATTTAATATTCCGTTATGTTTTATGCATCTTGATGGGTACGGCATGTTTGTTTTTTGTTTCAGCGTGCGGCAGAAAAGCCCCGCCCATGCCGCCGTCAGCAATTGAGCCGCCTGTGGTTAAAAAATTTCAGGCGCACATGGAAGGAATTAATTTACGATTATCCTGGCCGGTTCCAAAGTGGGAGGGGAATAACAGCAACAAACTGGCTGGATTCTTTGTATATGGGGCAAAGGAAAATCCGGTGGCTGCCGATTGCAAAGATTGTCCGTATCAATTTAAGCGGGTGGCTGATCTTCGTATTGATGTTCAATCAATTGGTACTGATAAACGTATAACCTATGAGGCGCCTCTGGAAAAAGGATTTCGGTATTATTATAAAGTTTCCTGTTATACGGATAACGGCTATGAGGGAGAATTTTCGAAAGTTGTTACCATCGATTACTGATAAGAAAACAGATCAAGTGAATATTGCCTATATCTCAATTGGTTCAAATATGGGGGGGAAGCTGGAGAATTGCCTCAAGGGACTTGCGGCATTAGGTGAAATAGACAGAATCGCCATAGAAGACTGGTCGGAATTTTACATGACCGAACCCATGGAATATACGGACCAACCCTGGTTTGTCAATTCAGCCGCCAGAATCAGAACCACCCTGGGCCCCTTTGATCTGTTAAAAATATTAAAATCGCTTGAGGCAGAACTCGGCCGGATTGGCAGCAGCCGCAGGTTCGGGCCCAGAGTTCTTGATTTTGACATTATCTTTTATAATGATATTGTTATTGAAACACCGGGTCTTGTCATTCCGCATCCGAGAATGCATCATAGAGAATTTGTTCTTCGCCCCATCTGTGATCTTGCGCCTGATATGGTTCATCCGGTTTTAAAAAAGAGTTCCCTTCAACTGCTGGATGAAGTGGCAGCGGAAAAGCAGAAATGTATTAGGATGGAAGCGGAACCGGTAATCAGCGACTGAGCGGAAACCCGGCCGCATGATTTGTTGGGTTACGCCCTTTCAATTTTTGTATTGGTAAACATTTGATTTTCG
>JAOZOL010000686.1 GCA_029933295.1 Desulfobacterales bacterium
TTTTATTCCTTGTGCTCATACATATGCACATCCCGCTGAGGAAATGGAATACTGATCCCCTGGGCATCAAATGCTTTCTTAATATTTTCCGTTAATGCAAAATAGACATCCCAGTAATTAGCTGCTTTGACCCAGGGGCGAACAACAAAATTCACACTGCTGTCAGCCAGTTCAACAACGGCAATCTGGGGGGCAGGGCTTTTCAACACGCGCTTTTCCTTTGATATCACATCCGCCATAATCTGTTTTGCCTTGTCAATATCATCATCATAACCGATACCCATGACCAGATCCACCCGGCGGGTGCCTTTCACCGTCCAGTTGATAATATTGTCGTCTGTTAGTTTCCCGTTGGGAATGATGACGGTCTTGTTGTCCGGCGTTTTTAATGTGGTGGTAAAAATCGAGATTTCTTCCACAGTGCCGGCAACCCCTGCGCCTTCTATAAAATCACCCACCGTCAAAGGTTTGAAAACGATCATTAAAAAACCGGCAGCAAAATTGGCCAAAGATCCCTGCAGGGCCAGACCGATGGCAAGGCCCGCGGCACCGATGACCGCAATGAAGGAGGCTGTCTGTATACCGAGCTGGCCGAGCGCGGCAATGATAACAAATGCCAGTAAAGCGATGTATGCAAGATTGCCGACAAACCGAATGATGGTCGGATCGATCTTGCTTCGTTCCATTAACCGCTCCACCAGCTTACTGATCCCTTTTGCAATCCATCTTCCGAAAATTAAAATTGCTAAAGCGGCCAGTACTTTAATGCCATAAATAGTTCCAAGCTCCCAGATTTTTTGCAGAATATCTTCCATTTCAAATCTCCCTGTGATTTTAATGCCAGTATTTCATTTAATGAGTTGAATGGAAATAAATCAAACCGGTTTGAATTTCAAGTAAAAAAGCTTATTACGGCGCTTGCGCCGCTGTAACCATCAATAAGTAAAAACGATTTATTACCTGAATTTTGCATGAAAATTGATAAGAACTTTTTTATCAATTGAAAACAAAGGCGTTGTGAAGAATTATAATATTTCTTCTTATCAATTTTCACCCGAAGGGCAAGTCGTGCAAAATTCAGGTATTACCCCGCAGAGACGCAAAGACGCAAAGATTTTTTCCTCTGCGATCCCTGCGTCTCTGCGCGAGATAATGATT
>JAOZOL010000232.1 GCA_029933295.1 Desulfobacterales bacterium
AAAACTGAACAACTGCAAAAATCCGAGAAGTCTCTTATGTATCTCCTGGAAGATGTGAATGAATCGAGAGAACAGCTGCAAAAAATAAACAGCGAATATGCTGTTATTAACAATGAGCTGAAGGAATTTTCCTACGTAGTCTCCCATGACCTGAAAGCCCCCCTGCGTGCTATTGGGCAACTTACTCATTGGATCTCAACTGATTATTCAACAGCATTTGATGATGATGGAAAAATGCAGATGGATTTGATCCTGCAGAGAGTTAAGCGTATGGATGGTCTGATCGATGGCATCTTGCGCTATTCACGTGTTGGGCGAACTAGAGAGAAAAGTGAGCCGCTGGATTTAGACCGTCTTGTCCGTGAGGTTGTTGAGAACATTGTGTCGCTGGAGACTGTACAGATTGTCATTGAAAATAAACTCCCTGTCGTTTTAAGGGACTCTATCCGGATGGAACAGGTGTTTCAAAACCTTATTGGCAATGCCATAAAGTTTATGGATAAGGATGAGGGCTTGATCAAGGTCGGATGTGTTGATGGAGGTGCTTCTTGGCAATTCAGTGTTTCAGATAATGGTCCTGGAATTGACAAGAAATACCATGATAGAATCTTTCAGATATTCCAGACACTGGCACCCCGCGATGAGCGTGAAAACACCGGTATCGGGCTGACTTTGGTGAAGAAAATTATCGGAATTTATGGCGGTTCTATCTGGGTCGAATCAGAATTGGGCCGTGGGACGACATTCTATTTTACGGTGCCTAAAAAGGAGAAAATGGATGAGAAGCTCTAAACCCATTCTTTTGGTGGAAGACGACAAAGTCGATGCCATGACCGTCACGCGGGCTTTGAAAGAAATCAATGTGACTAACAGGTTGGATATAACAAATAATGGTGAAGAGGCACTGGCATTTCTGAGAAACCTTGAGCATGAAAAACCGGGCATCATATTACTTGATCTCAATATGCCAAAGATGAATGGTATCGAATTTCTGCAAGTCGCCAAAAATGATACTGATCTGAAAAAAATTCCTGTTGTTGTCCTAACCACCTCTAAAGAAGAACAGGATAAGGTCGATAGTTTCAATCTGGGGGTTGCCGGGTATATGATTAAACCGGTCGATTATCTGCAGTTTGTCGAGGTGGTCAGAACCATCGATCTGTACTGGACTTTGAGTGAACTGCCGGATTAATCTGTATCTCAAGAATATTTGCTGATCATGTTAACTGCGCGGATGTTGTATTAAAGGAATTTTTTATCCAAGCTGATACTGGAGAAAATAATGCAGGATAACTCAATCCGACTGCTTCTTGTTGAAGATGACAAAGTGGACCAGATGGCGTTTGAAAGGTTTGTTAAACGTGAGAATCTCCCCTACGATTACGCCATTGCCGGCTCTGTTGCTGCAGCGGAGGAGGTTTTAAAATCAACAGGGTTTGATATTATTATCTCAGATTATATGCTTGGAGATGGGACATCGTTTGAGCTGTTTGATCTCTATAAAAATGTCCCAGTGATTATTACCACGGGGAGTGGTGATGAGGGGGTTGCTGTCGAGGCGATGAAGCTAGGTGCCTGCGATTACCTTATAAAGGACCCTGAAGGAAACTACCTACAAGCTCTGCCAATTACCGTGAAACTGGCCCTTAAACGAAAACAGAATGAAACTGAATTACAAAACTACCACGAGCGACTTGAATCCATGGTGGAGGAACGAACTGCTGAATTGCAGGCGGAAATTGTTGAACGTAAAAAGGCTGAGGCGACTATTCGTAAAAGTGAGGAACAGTGGTATCGCACCTTTAATTCATTTACTGATATTGTTACGTTGCAAACCCCTGACCTGACTATAGTTAAAGCCAATCGGGCGGCATATCTTACCTTGAACCTCACCTGGGATACCGTTATTGGTCATCATTGTTATGAGCTGTTTCATGGTGTAGAAGAAATCTGTCCAAACTGCCCACTTCAAGCAACTGTGGAAACTTTTAAGCCCTACACCAGTGAAATATACCATGCAGAGCTGGATAAAACCCTTTTGGTTTCTGCCTCTCCAATTTTTGATGAGCAGGGTGACCTTGAATACATTGCCCATGTCGCCAAAGATATTACTGAGATGAAACAACTTCAGGGACAGCTGCAACAAGCGCAAAAGATGGAGGCGATTGGTTTGATGGCTGGAGGGATGGCTCACAATTTCAATAATAACCTTGCCATAATTCTTGGCAACATTGAACTTGCCCAGATCAAAATGCCAGCTGCCAGCGACGTCATTGAATATCTCAAGAATGCCAAAATAGCTGTACTCCGTTCGCGGGACCTCATTCAACAGATCCTCACCTTCAGTCGTAAGGGGGAGAAGGATATCGTCCCAATGCAACCGGCATTGGTTGTTGACGAAACTCTGATGCTGTTACGTTCCACCATGCCCAGCACAGTGAACCTGCAACAGGTTATCAGTAAGAGCAGCCGCGATGTCAGCATCAAAGCTGACCCATCCCGGATTCAGGAAGTATTGCTCAATCTCTGTACCAATGCTGTCCATGCCATGGAAGAAAAAGGGGATTTGACCATTTCTCTGGAGGCGGTTTTGCTGCAGCCACAGGACCTCCCGGCTCAATATGGGGGGATGCCCGGACGCTATGTTCAACTCAGTGTTCAAGATAGTGGCTCTGGTATCACGGAAGATGCTCAGAAGAAGATTTTTGATCCCTTTTTCACCACTAAAGATGTTGGTAAGGGGACTGGCATGGGTTTAGCCACAGTTTATGGGATCGTGGAGCAACACAATGGGATGATCAAAGTTAAAAGTGTCGTTGGCGAGGGAACGACATTTGAGATCTATTTTCCGGTCATTGAATTCCAGCAACTGGAGTCTAGCTCTATCATTCATGATCTGCCCAAAGGTGATGAAAATATTCTGTTTCTTGACGATGATGAAATGATAACAAATGTCTGGAGTCAGATGCTTAGCGAACATGGTTACAAAGTCAGCAGCATGACCAGTAGCACTGAAACTTTGAAATTGTTTACCGCCAATCCGGATTATTTTGATCTGGTGATCACCGACCAGACAATGCCGGATGTTTCTGGGCAAGATCTCATCAAAGAACTCCTGAAGATCAAACCCAAACTGCTAACGATCCTGTGTACTGGCTACAGTACCAAAATCGACGAAGATAAAGCCAAAAAGTTGGGAATAAAGGCTTTTTGTATGAAACCGTTGGATCTGGCAGAGCTTCTGGAAAAGACCAGGCGGGTGTTGGATGAAGCTCAGTTGCCGAATGAATGAGACTCCCTAGTCCTCTGGTGCAAAAAAAACGGTCGCAATATCAGGCGACCGTTTTTTATCCATCATTGTCTGATGTTTCTATGCTTCTATCTTTGTTCCCAAAACTTCCAGAAATTTTCGGATCCATTCCGGATGAGCTGGCCAAGCTGGTGCCGTAACTAAGTTCCCATCAACATGGGCGTCACTGAAGGTTTCATTGTTAGCTGGCCAGGTTCCACCTGCCTGCTCTACATCGGGGCCGACAGCTGGATAGGCTGAGCATGATTTTCCGGCAATAACACCGGCGGCAGCAAGAATCTGCGGACCATGACAGATGGCGGCAACCGGTTTATTATCACGGAAAAATTCCTGGGTGAGTTCCAGGACTCTGGGATTAAGTCGCAAGTATTCTGGAGCACGCCCCCCGGGGATGATCAGGGCATCATAGGTTGCTGAGTCGACAGTATCAAAATCGGCATTAAGATGGAAATTATGACCAACCTTTTCACTATAAGTTTGATCTCCCTCAAAATCATGGATAGCTGTTTTGACTGTCTCTCCCGCTTTTTTCCCCGGGCAGACGGCATCAACCTGATGACCGACCATCGTCAGCATCTGAAATGGAACCATTGCCTCATAATCTTCAACAAAGTCCCCAACCAGCATTAATATTTTTTTCTGTGCCATTCCTGCCTCCTGAAATTGAAAGTAATAGGTATCTCTATCTCCCCGTCAATTATACAAACAGAACCAGGGATGTCAAAGATCAGGCCGGGATGACGTAGAATAGAATGGAAAAAAAGTGGAAAGCGCTCCCCGCCATAACAAACAGATGCCAGATGGCGTGGCTGTAGGGAAGTTTTTCCCAGACGTAAAAGACCACCCCGGCGGTGTAGGCGAGTCCACCAAGAATAAGGAGTTCCAGCCCTCCCTTGTCGAGAACGGCAAGCATCGGTTTGATGGCAATGACAATAACCCAGCCCATTGTCAGGTAAAACCCAAGAGAAACACCGGGGAGTCGGCCAAAAGAGGTTGTTTTGAGAATAATCCCCAGGGTTGCAATTCCCCAGATTATGCCGAAGATGGACCAGCCCCAGGGGCCACGCAGGTTGACTAACATAAACGGGGTATAGGTCCCGGCGATCAGCAGATAGATGGCTGAATGGTCCATAGTGCGCAGCAGCCCTTTGATCCGGGGTACTGGAACGCTGTGGTAGACGGTTGAGGCTGTATAGAGGAGAATCAGGGTTGCGCCGTAGATACTGCA
>JAOZOL010000029.1 GCA_029933295.1 Desulfobacterales bacterium
GCCAAATATAATTTTGCCGTAAAAACGGAATGTTGTCAATGAAAATGATCAATATTAACACCTGCATTTTTATATATTTTATTATTATTTCAATTTTTGTGTTGTCTTATGTTCTTGCAATATCAGTATTTTTATCTGTGACCATAGCGGGTAAACCGTAAACCGTAAACCGGCAACCGGCAACCGTCAACCCGATAAGCATGCCTCAATAACATGTCAGTTTTGCTTAGTATATCAAGAATGTTAACCGACGATGGGTCAATTGTTTCCACGGGTTATTTTTTAAATGCGGTTACCCTTATCTGGCAGTTCTTATCCCTTGAAAACATGTGGATTATCAGGTATTGAAAAGGTAAAACAACACATGATGACGGAAGTTTTTATCCCCGCAGCTTTTTTCGAGGAAAACAGATGGAACGGCTGGATTATTTTATTAAGCGTTTATTACTCGTTATTCCGACGTTTATCGGGATAACCGTCTTATGTTTTTTGATCATCCAATTTGTGCCGGGCGGCCCTGTGGAGCAGGCCATTATGAAAATGAAGGGGATCGGCACCGGAGAGTTCAGCGGGGCAGGCGGTGCGGCCCAGTCAATCAGTGAAAAACAGCGCCGGGAAATCGAATCTTATTACGGATTTGATCAGCCGTTTTTTAAGCGTTACTGGAAATGGTTGGTAACAGATATGTTCGGCATGAAGATGCCTTCCTATAAATTCCCCAATAAAACGGCCTGGCAGTTGATTAAAGAGCGGTTTAACGTATCGTTGATATTCGGTGTTACCGGATTTTTACTTTCCTACCTGATTTGTATCCCTTTGGGAATTTTTAAGGCCCTGCGCCATAACAGCCTTTTTGATCTGTCATCAAGTATTGTTATTTTTGTGGGTTATGCAATTCCAGCATTTGCCCTGGGAATGGTGCTTAAAATGCTGCTGTGCGGAACCGTGGAAGGTTTGTGGGATGTATTTCCCATATCCGGATTTCATTCAGAAGGGTACAGTGGGTTAACATCTGCGGGAAAGACACAAGATATTTTTATGCATATGTTTTTGCCGGTATTATGCTACGTGATCGGGAATTTTGCAGTATTGACCCTTTTGATGAAAAATTCGTTAATTGAACAGATCAGTAAAGATTATATCAGAACCGTGGTTGCCAAAGGCGGCAGTTTTGCCAGGGCTGTATGGGGACATGCATTTCGAAATTCATTGATACCGATCGCCACCGGAATGAGCGGTATCCTGACGGTCATGTTTGCGGGATCTGTTATTATCGAACAGGTATTTGAAATTCCCGGCATGGGGCGGTTGAGTCTTGAAGCTATTGTGGGGCGGGATTATCCGGTGTTTATGGGTATTCTTGCGCTTACGTCAATACTGGGACTTTTGGGAAATATTTTTTCAGACTGCCTGTATGTTTTGATTGACCCCAGAATTAATTTTCAAGAGTCTTAGATGACCATTCGAATATTTAAAAATCCGGTCACGCAAAAGCGGTTTCAACGGTTTAAATCATTGAAACGAGCTTATCTTTCCCTGTGGATTCTGCTTGTACTATATGGGTTAAGTCTGGTTTCGGAATTGTTATGCAATAACGTACCCCTGTATATCCGGTATAACGGTAACTCATATTTCCCTGTTGTTAAATACTATTCGGAAAATGAATTTACCGGCAGCGGCAGACAGACCCGGCCGGATTACAGAGACCTGGTGCAATCAGAAAAATTTAAGAAAAATCCGGATAATTTGATGATTTTTCCGCCGTTTCCCCATGGTCCCTTAGAAAGCGTTAAGCCGGAAAGCATTCTGGTGTCAGATGACGTTATCCTCCGGCTGATCCCGGTAGCACGCCTTGGTACCATAGACATCGACAGCGATTTTAAGGTGATGCGTGCGCATCTTTCTGATTATTTTACCGGTCGCCAACAGGATGAAATTATCGGAAAATCTCTAAGTACGTTTTTTATTCTGCCGGATAAGCTTGAACAGGCCATTGCCAGGCGGTTTAATAATCAGGATGCACCTTATCAGGTTTTTACCATTAAAAATCAACGGGGAGTCAAAAGCCAGGTTTCATTATCCACCTTTCATCAGCGTCCCGAAATACCCGTGAAACTCAGGCTGATGTTTAAAGAACTTACCGCAACCAGCAAAGCGGATGTTTCAATCCGGTTTAACCGGTCCCTTCAACCCGTTTTAGCAGAGTCCGGAATCTGGGACCAGATTTTTCCGGATGACAGGCAGCTTCTTTTGCATTTTATCAAAAACCGGTTTGAAAGGCCTGTTGATGATTATCGGGTGACCATAAGAGAGAGGCAGTATACCGCTTCATTTGACAAAGAGGATGTACGGTTTCCGTTTCCTCCGGTAAAAGATCATCCCCTGGGTATTGACGGAGCGGGGCGGGATGTGCTTGCCCGGATTTTATACGGCCTTCGGATTTCACTGACGTTTGGACTGATGCTTGTGGGGTGTTCCATGCTGCTGGGAGTGATGGCGGGTGCGGTTCAGGGATATTACGGGGGGAAACTCGATATTACCGCCCAGCGTATGATCGAGGTCTGGAGTGCGCTGCCGTTTTTGTATATTATGATTTTGATGGGGTCCATTTATGGCAGAAGTTTTACCCTGCTGCTGATTTGTTACGGGGTATTTAACTGGGTGGGTATTTCATACTATATCCGCGCGGAATTTTTAAATTTAAGAAAACGCCCTTTTGTGGAAGCCGCCAAATGCATGGGGGTTCCGGCGTATAAAATTATTTTCAGGCACATTCTTCCCAATGCGCTGGTTCCCGTAATCACGTTTTTCCCTTTTTCCCTTGTGGGGGCCATCGGCGCCCTTGCGGCACTCGATTATCTCGGTTTCGGACTTCCTCCGCCCACACCAAGCTGGGGTGAATTATTATTTCAGGCCCAGCAGTACCGGTGGGCCTGGTGGCTGATCCTGTATCCGTCGCTGGCTCTGTTTGCGGTAATGCTTCTTGGCGTATTTGTTGGAGAAGGAATTCGAAACGCTTATGATCCAAAACAGTTCAGCAGATTACATTGACAACGTCTCCCTTGATAAAAATATGATAGACAAACCCATAGATAAAAAAATGGCAAAAACCATGATGGACAAGGCCGGTGGGCCTGCAATTAATGAAGGCCAAAAGGAAAGGCTGTTGTCGATTAAAAATTTATCCGTCAGTTTTTCGATTGATGACGGGACCTTTAAGGCCGTTGATAACATATCTTTTGATATTTTCCGGGGGGAAAATATCGGCCTGGTGGGGGAGTCAGGGTGCGGAAAGTCCGTCACTGCATTAAGTATCCCGCGCCTTATCCCCTCACCGCCGGGAAAAATGGAAGCAGATGAGCTGTTATTCGATCATCAGGATTTAATGAAAATGGCACCGGCACAATTAAGAAAAATTCGCGGCAAAGCGATCAGCATGATTTTCCAGGAACCGCTGTCCGCGCTGTCCCCCCTTCATCGCATCGGACATCAGATGGTTGAAACCGTATTATTGCATAAGGACATGTCCCGGCGTGACGCCTGGGGGTTTGCTGAAAAATGGCTGAAAAAGGTCGGTATTGCCGATGCCGGTGAGCGGATGTTTGCCTATCCGTTTCAACTGTCGGGCGGAATGCAGCAGCGTATTATGATTGCCATGGCCCTGATGCTGGAGCCGAATCTTATTATTGCGGATGAGCCCACCACAGCCCTTGATGTCACAACCCAGGCGCAGGTGTTTGAATTGATCCGGGGGATGAAACAAAATGAAACATCGATGCTGCTGATAACCCATGATATGGGAGTTGTGTGGGAAATGTGCGAAAAAGTTCTGGTGATGTATGCTTCGGAAATTGTGGAAACCGGCACCCGGGAAGATATTTTTTTTAATCCCAGACATCCCTATACCATCGGCCTGCTAAATGCCATTCCGAAGCTGAGCGGTAACAGGACAAAATTAAAAGACATCCCAGGCCAGGTGCCCTCTCCCTTTGATTATCCTAAGGGATGCCATTTTCAGAAACGATGTGAACATGCATTTGATCGGTGTGCTGAACAAAGACCTTCGTTATATTCATGCAGCAGGGGGCATCAGGCAGCCTGTTTTCTGGTCGATAACACAGGAAGTTAAACAGTTGCTATGGGTTTTTACGTGTAGGGGTTGTAATTCTTTATTAATCCTGGCAGAGGAACATTTGCAGGTCGGGTTAGTCCGGTACTCAAATCTGCGTGTGTTGAACTGTTTTTCGCAAAGATTTTCGAGATTTGAGTGGCGGAGGTAACCCGACAAAAACGACTTGTTCGATTATAAAATAACAAACAATATCTCGCAAAAACTTTCATCCCACTACAGCGAGTCACGTAAATTATTATGAAAATTGATTTTAAAAATAAGACAGGTCCGTTGTTGAAGGTCATAGACCTGAAAACATGGTTTCCGGTGAAGCGGGGATTTTTTTCCAGAACCGTTGACTATGTACGGGCGGTTGACGGGGTTTGTCTTAAAATTTATCGTGGAGAGACACTGGGCCTGGTGGGGGAGTCAGGGTGTGGAAAAACAACATTGGGACGAACACTTTTAGGCCTTGAAAAGCCGAGCGGCGGCAAGGTTTATTATGACGGGTTGCCCTTACATGAATTGTCCCGGCGTGAAATGAACCTGTTAAGGGAACGGATGCAGGTGATATTCCAGGACCCGGTCTCATCGTTAAATCCACGAATGACGGTTATTGATATCGTTACCGAAGGACTTGTACAGTTTAACCGGATCAAAGGGTCGAAAGTGGAACACGCAAAACGATTGATGACAGAAGTCGGGCTTTCAGAAGATTCAATATACCGGTTTCCCCATGAATTTTCAGGCGGTCAGCGTCAAAGAATCAGTATCGCGCGCGCCATATCCTTAAGGCCGGAATTTATCATTTGCGATGAAGCGGTCAGCGCTCTTGATGTGTCCGTTCAGGCCCAGGTTATTAATTTGTTAATTTCACTCCAGCATCGCTATCATTTGTCGTATTTATTTATTTCCCATGATTTGAGCGTGGTCAGTAATATTGCCGATAAGGTGGCGGTGATGTATCTCGGGCAGATTGTTGAGTCCGGGAAGACTATCGATATTGTTGAAGCCCCACTGCATCCCTATACAAAAGCATTAATTTCAGCTGTTCCGGTTCCCGGTGAAGAACGGACAGAGAAAATTCTGTTAAAAGGCGAAATTCCGTCATCCTTATCCCCGCCTGTCGGATGCCGGTTTCATCCACGATGTCCGGAAGCAATGCCGGTATGCAGCAAAAATGCACCCGCGAGAAAACAGATAAACGGTCGGGAAGTGCTTTGCCATCTGTATTAATTAAATTCGGAGAACACCAGATCCAATTACAAAGGGCATCCATGCTCACTTGTTGCTTCAGGCATGGATGCCCTGCGAATTTAATCTGTAATGTTAGATCTTCGTCGCTGTTTTTTGGGACGTGTGGCGCGCCCCTTTAATGATCTTTTTTTTTGACGATTTTTTTGGTTGTTTCTTTTTTGATGATTTTTTAATTAAATTATTTTTTGCCCCTTTAATGGCACTGATTTTTTTTGCCAGCAGTTCTTTCCGGGATTTATCAATATTGTGGAGTGCAGCCGCCTGTTTAAGATGCTTTAACGCTGCATCATACCCTTTGATCGTTTTTTTGCCGGCCGCCGCATCAGCTTCTGAGATATAATAATTAAATGCGAAAAGTAGTGCTTCTGCTCTGGTATATTTGGATTTAACCGGTTCCGGTATGGTTGCGCCGGGAATGCTCATAATCAATTTTATGCCGTTTGGCGAGAAGTCTCCCTGCCAGATCTCTAAAGCATTTTTTGCGGGTTTTAGATAATAATTATCAGTATTCATGGTGCTTGCAATGATCAGCAGGGCAAACACCCCGGCAATAGTAGCGATGAGTATTTTCAGCGCTGAATTGCCTGGCTCCGAATTTTCCAGGGCTAACGCCGGGGCAGGCGGTATCGGGGGAACCGTTTCTTTTTGCTCCGGTTGAGGTAGTACAGGCTTTTCCGGTGCCGGTTCTTCAGCTTTTTTCTCCAATTCAACCACAGGTTTCTCAGTTTCTTTGGCTGGTTCCGGTTCAGTAACCGCTTTTTCTGCTTTTGTTTCATCAATTCGTTTTTCTTGCAGATCAGGGGCTTTTGTATCTTTAACAACCGGTTCTTTTTTTACATCGGAAACCGTCAAGTCGAATGTTTTAGCCAGCAGTGCTTTAATCCGGTCTGCTTCTTTTTTGTCATCCGTATCCACCGCAGGCGGGGCGGTAAATTCTTGTTGAAAGGTTTTGTCCGGTGCAACCTTAATCAGCTTTTCCGGCTGCCAGGACTCAAATTTTAATTTTAATAATTCAGGGATTGAAACCGCTTTTTTCTTTGAAGGTGCAGCTGGTTTTTTTGCGGGCCTCTTTTTTGCCGATGTTTTGGCAGTTTCTTTTTTTTTGACGGGTTTTTTATTCGGTATTTTTTTCTTTGTTGTTTTTGCGGTTTCTTTTTTTGCCGCCGTCTTTTTAGGAGTTGTTTTCACGGCATCTGATTTTTTAGGAGTCGCTTTCTTTGGGGCCACTGAATCTTTTTTAGCAGCTGCTTTCTTTTGGGCTGCGGATTTCTTTTTAGTGGCGGCTTTCTTTTTTGCGGTTGATTTGCTCGGAGTTTTTTTTGCCATAGAAACCTCTTTTGCTATTGGTTGAGATTTGATATAATTATTACCTGAATTTTGCATGAAAATTGATAAGAACTTTTTTATCAATTGAAAATAAAGGCGTTGTGAACAATTATAATATTTTTTTTATCAATTTTCACCCTAAGGGCGAGCCGGAGGCTCCCATCTGCTGCGTTATTAACGGCTTGCAATAGTTCACTATAGCTGCGCCGTTAAATACCTTGCATATGGAAGCCTCCGACTCGTGCAAAATTCAGGTATTGAAAAATGTAACATTTTAATCAAAAATTTTTTATACATGAACCGTGTTCTTTTGTAAATGGTTTTTTGCCTGCCATGGATGTCGTTGTGGCGTAATATTGTTTGTAATATCAATAAGCTACAATTTTTTTGTGAAAAATGACGAATTTAATCCGGAAAAACAAGACGCTAAAGTCTTTATTGAGAAATTTTGATTCACTGGCAGTGGCTTTTTCAGGTGGTGTGGACAGCACATTTCTTCTTGCCAGGGCATATGAAATGTTTCAGGACAAAGACAAACTTATTGCAATAACGGCCGTATCACCCATTCATCCGAAAACCGACGTTGATACTGCTAAAGCGTTTACAAAAAAATTCGGTATCAGGCATCTGCTTATCCATTCAACGGAAATGGATTTTTCCGAATTTGTCGCCAATACGCCAGATCGCTGTTATTTGTGTAAAAAAATTATTTTTAACCAAATTGTCTCTGCGGCTCTGACTCGTGGCATTAAGACTGTCGCCCATGGCATCAACGTTGATGACGAAAAAGAGTTCAGGCCCGGAATGAAGGCAGCCCGCGAAATAAATATCTGTGCGCCGCTGCTGGATGCGGGTCTTGCCAAAAATGATATTCGCATGCTTTCAAAAGAAATGGGGCTTTCCATTTGGGACAAGCCGGCTTCAGGATGCCTTGCCACCCGGATTCCTTACGGTGAAAGGGTGACGCAAGAAAAGCTGAATATGATTGAAGCCTCAGAAACGGTTTTGGCCGGACAGGGGTTTTCTCATTGCCGGGTCAGGCATTATGGCGAAATGGCAAAAGTTGAGGTGCCGGCCTATGACATTGACCGGCTGCTTAGCCCGTCCATACGCACGGTAATTATTGATGCTTTAAAAAAAATCGGTTTTTTATATGTTACCCTTGATATGGAAGGGTATGATTCCGGGCGACTGAACCGGTCGCTGATATCCAAACCCGACGTGTCTAATCCATAGGCAGCCACTGTTAAATGATTCATCAACCAGGTCAGGAAAAAATGGCGCAACGACATTTTAACAAAAGCCCAAAACGTATCGGGTTGGTTGCGGATTCCCATGGTAATCTTGAGGCCATGCTGGAGTGTGTCAGGCGGTTGAACAATTTACCGGTTGATTCCATGATTCATTTAGGAGATATATTTGATTCCCTGAATACTGATAATTTGATCCAAACGGTTGAAGCGATTCAACAAAATTGTATTTATCCGGTAAAGGGGAACAATGATTATCAGATTGAAAAAATGCTGGCCAATGGATATTTGCCTGATCTTGCAGCAGGTTCAAAAAAGAAAATTATATCTTTTCTTAAACAAATGCCGATGAAATTAGTTGATAACGATATCTGTTTTACCCATTCCCTTCCCTTTGATTCCGTCAGGTCATTTTATGAACCCGTTGATACGGGGTTTACGGATCGGGCCGAGCAAATTTTCAATCAAACATCGTATCACACAATTTTTTGCGGCCATTCACATACTCCTGTTTTATTTCGATGGCGATCTGGAACAATAACCCGGGAGAACATTGGAGTAAAAGAAAAGGTTTTTTTAAATCCTTCAGAGCGCTATATTATTATTGTCGGGTCGGCCGATGGCGGCGAATGCGGATTTTTTGATAGCGAGCAAAAGTATTATGAGAGAATTTGTATCAGTTGCAATGAAGACCGTGAGAGTTAAAAAAGGGTGGCGGTTTAAAATAAACGGAACGCCATCGCCTGAGATAGAAAATCGTCTGGAAGTAAAACATGTGGCGGCAACGCCTTCAAAAATTCCATTTATTAAACCGCGTCTGCTTGCCCGGTCCGGTGATCAGGTAAAGATCGGTTCCCCGCTTTTCGAAGATAAAAAAAATCCGGGTATCAAATTTTTATCCCCCGGCAGCGGGAAAGTCGTTGCGGTTAATTATGGGCCACGACGAGTCATCGAAGAGATCATCATTGCGCTTGATGCAGATGAATCCTGTGAAACATTCGAAACGGTTGATGCGAAAACACTCTCCCGATTAGATCGCAAGACACTTATTTTAAAATTAATGGCTGGCGGGGTCTGGCCGTTTATACGACAATTGCCGTATCGGGAAATCGCAAACCCTAAATTAAAACCAGCATCTATCTTGGTTTCTCTTGATTCTGCCGATCCGTTTCAGCCGTCACCGGAAGTATGTTATAATAACCAGCGGTCTTTTTTTGATATGGGGGTACAGGCACTTCGTAAACTGGCGGAGCGCGTAACTATCATCCAATCTGCGAAAAATAGATCCATTGACTGGCTGAACCAGCTGGTTACCCACCAGGTATTAGGTGATTACCCGGCAAATGATCCGGGTGTTGTTTTATACCATACCAGACAATCACCAGCCGATAACCACGCATGGTATATTAACGGACAGGATTTGTTGCTCATCGGTGAGTTTCTCAGTACCGGGTTATATCCTATTCAGAGAGTCATATCCTTTTCGGACGGGACGATCGAAAACAGTAAACACATAAAAACCCGGCTGGGCATTAAATTAAACGAGTTATATTCATCTCACGAAAACATGGATCATCTAAGGTGGATCGTGGGGGGTGTTTTGTCCGGGTATACAAGCCATGCAGATGGATTTTTAGGGATGTATGAGACGTCCGTCATGGTCATTGAAGAAGCACAAAAAAGCGAATTCTTCGGTTTTGCAAGACCCGGATCAGATAAATTGAGTAATTCAAGAACCGTTTTGTCCGCATTGTCCTCAGCCCCGTTGAAAGTCAATTCAGATATGCATGGAGAAGAACGGCCATGTATTAATTGCGGGTATTGCGCTAAAATCTGTCCGGTGGATATCCTGCCTCAGTTTACGTATAAAAGCATATACGCTGACGAGATTGAAGAAGCGCTTGCCCATGGGCTGCTTGATTGTGTGGAATGCGGCCTGTGTTCTTTTGTATGTCCTTCAAAAATCGAACTTTCAGAATTATTGATAGACGCTAAGCATATGTATCGCAGGGAAATAAACCAGGGTGCTTAAACACATTGAAATATACTTGCGAAGTTTTTTTGATAAAAACCGCCATCATTTTGTTGATGGGGGAAAGTATAAAAAACTTGCGTCCATTTTTGAAGCCGTTGAAACTATTTTTTTTATTCCGGCCATCCGGACGAAAAATGCCCCGTTTGTTCGTGACGGTTTAGATCTAAAACGGTTTATGAGTATTGTTCTGCTGGCACTGGTCCCTCCGCTGGTGTTTGGAATTTATAACACCGGATATCATTCTCTGCAGGCGGGAGGCGGCAACCTGACTTTTTTCAATGTATTTTTGAACGGCCTGATGACCGTTCTCCCGTTGATCGTGGTATCCTATGCTGTGGGTTTTTTCTGGGAAATACTTTTTTCCGTCATCAGAAAGCATCCCATAAGCGAGGGGTTTCTGGTAACGGGACTGTTGTTTCCCATGACTCTTCCTCCAACGGTGCCTTTGTGGCAGGTTGCAGTGGGCATTTCATTCGGCGTGGTGATCGGCAAGGAAGTATTTGGCGGCACGGGCCGGAACATTTTTAACCCGGCGTTAACCGGCCGGGCGTTTTTATTTTTTGCCTATCCAGCAAAAATGTCGGGCGGGAGTGTTTGGGTTGCCATAGCTGATACGGCGTCGTCTGTTGTCAATGCCGTAACCGGAGCAACCCCCCTTGCCATGACGGCGCTTGCACCATCTTTTAAAAATATTGAAACAATGCTTTCAAGCGCCGGATATACATTTTTAACGTTGTTTGTCGGAAATTATCCAGGCAGTGTCGGCGGTACTTCGGCATTATGCTGTTTTCTGGGCGCAATCATTCTCATTGTCACTGGTGTTGCCAGTTATCGGATTATTATCGGCGGTGTGGCAGGATTGTTAATCAGCAGTTTTTTGCTTTCTCTTTTTCCGTCAGTTTCCATGAACCCCTGGGCTGATATCAACCCGTTATATCATCTTGTGGCCGGCGGCTTTGCATTTGGTATTGTCTATATGGCAACAGATCCTGTTTCAGCACCTGGAACCGATAGATCGAAATGGGTTTACGGGTTTTGTATCGGCATGCTGACGGTACTTATTCGTGTTTTTAATCCGGCCTATCCTGAAGGGGTGATGATGGCGATTTTGTTTATGAATCTTTTTGCCCCGTTGTTTGATTTTATTGCAATACGAATGCGGGTTAGCAGAAGGATTCCGAATGTCTGATAAGTTAAAATCCATAGGCTTTGCTCTGATCCTGTGTCTGGTATGCAGTTTTATGCTGACAGCCGCATCGACCCGTTTGAAACCATACCAGACATTGAATATCCGGACGGACCGGAAAAAAAATATTTTAAAGGCCATTGGATTAATTGATCGTGGTAAAGGCTACGACGTTGAAACAATTGATAGGATGTATGCAAAGCATATTTTTAAATTTACCGTGGATAAAACCGGAACCATAACTGACAAACAGACTAAATCCCAGACAGAGCATGATGACGCGTTACCACTCTATCTGGCCATAGACAAAGAAAATAAAATCCGTTCCTATATTATACCCATTGAGACCAGGGGCCTCTGGGGAAAGATATACGGATATATGGCGCTTAAAAAAGACGGTTCAACCATTGACGGGTTTACGGTTTACAAGCATTCCGAAACTCCGGGTCTTGGGGGAGAGATCGAAAATTCATGGTTTCAGAAAAATTTTGTGGGGAAAAAAATTGTGGACGCAAACAATAATTTTGTTTCAATTTCCATTGCAAAGGGGAGGGCATCGGATCAAATTGATAAAAACCACCTGCCCAATTATGTCGACGGTATCAGCGGCGCAACACTTACCGGAAGCTACTTAACCAGAGGCCTGCAGAAAATCCTGTCTGAATATGAGCCAATATCTCTTCGGTTCCGTCAGGATATCCTGCAATGCCGGATGCAGAAAGATATTTCCTGGTGTGAAAATGAAAAAGAAAAATAGTGCATTAGCCGTTTTTTTACAGCCGATCTGGAGTGAAAACCCCATCAATATCCAGATGCTGGGGATCTGTTCCGCCCTTGCGGTGACAGTGCAGTTGAAAACCGCATTTGTTATGGCCCTGTCAATGACGTTTGTGCTCTCATGTTCCAGTTTTATCATTTCACTGCTTCGAAAACAGATCCCCAAAAATATCCGGATCATTGTAGAGCTTTCGGTGATATCAACCTTTGTAATATTAACCGATGAATTCCTAAGAGCGTTTTTATACGATATAAGCAAGCAGCTTTCCGTGTTTGTGGGTCTGATCATCACCAATTGCATCGTCATGGGCCGTGCGGAATCATTTGCACTTTCAAATCCACCTCACCTTTCATTTATCGATGGTTTGGGCAATGGTGCCGGCTATGGGTCTGTTCTGATCTTGGTGGCTTTTTTACGCGAATTGCTCGGGGCAGGGAAGCTGTTCGGCATTCAGGTGGTGCCTGATTTTGTTTATTCTTCAGGATATGAAAATTCAGGATTTATGCTCCTTGCGCCTGCGGCTTTTATTATTATCGGCATGCTGGTCTGGCTTCAGAAGGTGTTAACTAAGGGGAAATGATATAAATGCCAGGAGATCTCATCAGTATTTTTTTAAATTCGGTTTTTGCCGGGAATATTCTTCTGGCATATTTTTTAGGCATGTGTTCCTTTGTCGCAGTTTCTAAAAATATTAATACCGCCATTGGCTTAGGATTTGCGGTTGTTTTTGTGCTAAGTGTCACAACCCCCTTAAACTGGCTGATCTATCATTATCTCCTGGCTCCCGGCGCACTTTTATGGCTCGGTTTTCCAAATCTGGATTTGAGTTTTTTAAAGTTTATCATGTTTATTGCCGTTATTGCGGCCATGGTCCAGGCTATTGAAATGGTCATTGATCGTTTTTCAGCCGCCCTTTATGCGGGACTGGGCGTCTTTTTGCCATTGATTGCCGTTAATTGCGCCATACTCGGGGTTTCTCTGTTTATGGTGGAACGCAACTATACGTTTCTTGAATCACTGATTTACGGTTTTGGATCAGGCCTTGGGTGGATGATGGCGATCATATCCATGGCAGCCATACGGATAAAACTCAAATATGCGAATCCACCCTATGGGCTTGAGGGGTATGGGTTGACAATGATTGTCACAGGGCTTATGGCCATGGCGTTTATGCTGTTTTCCGGGATGACGGTGTAAATAGGCTGAAGGTTAAGGTTAAGGTTAAGGAAATTATTACAAGAAAAGAGCATGGAAGGTTATAGTTGACTCAGGATTCAGGAGAGTTTATATTTCAAAGTATAAACTTAATATAAAAAGGAGATGCCATGAAAGCCACGGCAAAAGACTTAAGGTTTCACTCAAAAGAATTGATCAATTCCGTCAGCAGGGGCGAGGAAGTCATTATTACCTTTCGAGGAAAACCCTGTGCCAAACTTGTTCCTTATCAGGAACAAAAGAACAAAACGGAAAAAAACGAATTGTTTGGAATGTGGAAAGACAATGATATTGTCGGCAATGTCAATGAACATGTCAGAAATTTAAGAAAAGGAAGGTTCTAAATGCTCGTCGATACCGATGTCCTTATATGGTATTTGAAAGGAAACGAAAAGGCGTATCAAGCCATTGAAAAGTTAAATATTTTTTTTATTTCCGTTGTAACCTATATGGAGCTTGTTCAAGGAATGAGAAACAGAACGGAATTAAACAATTTCCGCAAAGCCCTGCGTATCTGGAACGCACAAATACTCTATATTTCAGAAGAAATATCCGCTAAAGCCATGTTTTTTGTTGAGCAACATTATCTCAGCCACTCATTGCAATTGGCCGATGCACTCATCGGCGCAACTGCCGTTACGTATGGTAACCCAATTCTAACCGGGAATGAAAAGCATTATAAAGTAATTAAAGACCTTCAAATTAAGAAATTTAAGCTATAACAGCATAAAACTTGCCGAAGCGATGGAATAGAATTTCTTGTGACGTACCAAGGCATGCACCGGATTTCCATTCCGCTTTGTATTGGTTGTGTTGGCCATTGGCCAAAAGCGTATTGAAGCGAGTAATCATTCCAACTGCGAGGGTTTCAAAATTCTTCTTGGTGATCATTTGGGAGGCAAAAAGAGCGAAATAGGGACTGAAAACACCTTTGTTTGGAATGCAATCCCCAAAAATACAGAGTGTTGGGTTGGCCCGACCCCAAACACCACTTATTAAACCGAAAGAAGGGTTGGGGGGACAAGGGCTTGAGATTAATTCTGTTCAATGCTTTTGCTAAAAATTTAAAAGAGTCAAGAGCAGACTTGGCCACCAAATTTCACTAAAAAAAAAGATTAACTTGTTTCGACCCATAGCCCAAGGACGGTTAAATGGAACAATTTATAAATTTTATTACAGAAAATTGGCTTGCAATCCTTTCGTTGTTAATAACGATCATAACATTAATCAGAACGCATAAACGTATTCATGCGATAGGTGTTCACTTAAACTTGATGGTAGACGAATCAAATTCATTTAATGAAATGATTAAAGAGTCAACCGATATTGACTCCATTAAAAAATGGTCAGCCTCCTTCAATCATTCAATCACTTGTTTATTAAGTATAATACCGAGTGCGGCTAAAAAATGGATTGCTGTAAAACCTGAAGATAAGTGGCCTGAGTGGGAGCAAAAATTAGGAGTATCAATGTGGTATTTTAGATTAAAATGTAACATATTAAAAAGATTAAATTTAAAATGAATTAACTTTTTATTACATTTGTGATGTTTTTTTGCTAAAAATTCAATCTTTTTCATAAGATATTCACAGAATATATTCTGATGGAAATTCTGTACATATTTTTTATTTTTATAGCCCTCGTCGTAATATATTACTATTCCAAGGTTCCATATTCGACTTTCAGCAATGGTAAGCATCATTTCAAACAAACTATCCCTGATTCAACGATTAATTTCTTGCAAGATTGTTTTGATATTTCAAAAGCTGATTGTTATGCATTTAGATTTAATGGTGATAGGTTCTTTCTTCGAAAAAAGATTCATTACAAGTTCATTGAATCGATAACATGTGAATCGAATATAAATGTAACTACACATAACTCCTCTCTCCCTATTCAACAACAATGGGCATACCAAAATGTTGATGGTGGTCCTGACCTCAGATATAAACAAAACCCAATGACTATGACAACAAGGAGATACAAGATCAGATTTAAAGGTGCCAAGAGAGGCATAATGTATCTTTATGATTTTCCATATGGCTTTAATCCAGATATACAAGATGCTATCAATAGATTTAATAATATGCTCAACCTTAAGAACACTATTGATATTAAAGAGTACAGGCTGCGCTATAAAGCAATATTCCTGCAACTAAAGACATTGCAAGAACTTAGATTCAAACACACACAAAGACAGAACACGGCAAAAGAGGTAGAGAAAGCTTTTCTTTCTTTACCATCTCATCTGAAATCTAAGCAAATTGATTTGGTCAATAAATTTACGAAGGCGAAAGAAGAAATAAACGAAACTCGAAACTCACTGACGCAAATCGATTGTCAAATTAGAGAATTATCAAATGACATGAAAGATTTAACTAATCAGGTAAAACAAGAGCATATGAAAAATGCAAGCATAGAAATTATCAGAGCATATAATTCATCAATCAGGTAGAATAGATTGGTTAATAGTTGTTGGATCATGATAGGACTTGCCCTCACTCCGTCATTGATCCTAAATGCTGGATTAACGAGAAACATATAATGAAATACAATCCTGATATTCATCACCGTCGTTTTCTTCGATTAAAAGGATATGATTATTCACAGGCGGGATTCTATTTCATCACCATTTGTGCGAAAAATCGCATGTGTTTGTTCGGGGAAATTGAAAATGGGGAAATGGCGATAAACAATGCCGGGCACATGTTACATAAATGGTGGAATGAATTGAATCATAAATACCGGAACATTGAATTGCACGAACAGATCGTCATGCCCAATCATTTTCACGGAATCATTCAAATTAAATCCACCGTAGGGGCAGACCTGTGTGTCTGCCCTCATGATACACGGCAAAAAATAGAGGGCGAACACACAGGTTCGCCCCTACATGCGATGATTCAATGGTATAAAACGATGACCACGAACGAATATATTCGGGGAGTCAAAAACAATAATTGGCAACCGTTTAACAAAAAAATATGGCAACGAAATTATTATGAACACATCATCCGTGATGAAAAATCCTATCATCAAATATCGGAATATATCCAAACCAATCCTTTGAAATGGCGGGACGATAAATATTATGTTCCGTGACAAATTGTATAAACGATAAGATTGACATTGTCCCTACAATGCCATATAATATAATTATGAAAATATTTAAATGGAATGCTGAAAAAAACGAAGTTCTCGCCAGG